>PHDR01000030.1 GCA_002841035.1 Bacteroidetes bacterium HGW-Bacteroidetes-12
ACAATACCAGACCATTGCTGAAATTAATAACTCAAATTAGTTGTGGTGGGTTGCTCATCTATTCTGGAACATATATACAACTTTTTGATTCTGTAATTTTAAACTACGCACTCACCATTTTTTGGGTAGTTGGACTAATGAATTCCATTAATATGTTAGATAATATGGACGGAATAACAAGTTCGGTATCGTTAATTATAGCATTTACCATATTATCGATAATGATAACAAATAATGAACTAACACAAATAAGTTTTACTATAGTTATAGGGTTGATAGCTGCACTTTTTGTTTTTTTATATTTTAATTGGAATCCAGCAAAAATGTATATGGGAGATACAGGTAGCCAGTTTTTAGGTGTTCTGTTAGCAGCATTGAGCATTAACTATTTGTGGAACCCAACTTCACAAGAGGAATTTTCTACTTCTCGCCAATTCATTATTCCAATACTTGCTTTTATTGTTCCAATTATTGATACAATTACTGTTTCAATAAAAAGAATTAGTAAAGGAAAATCTCCATTTGTTGGAGGAAAAGACCACACAACACATCATCTTTCCTATTTAGGTATTTCCGAAAAAAATGTGGCTATCATTATGTTATTGCTATCAATAGTTTCCTCAATATTAGTTTATATTATTGTAAATCATATACATGAATGGTCTCATTTATATACACTAATTTTTTCAATATATTTTTTAATGATATTTGCAGTATTATTTAGAATAGCTGTTAAGAATACGGATAAACAATGAGTCTTTAAGTGTAAGTTTGTATGACTTTTATTGAAAAAAATTAGTAAGTATAATGACAGAAAACCAAGACGTAATTGAAGTAATTGGAGCGAGGGTTCATAACTTAAAAAATATTTCCATAAACATCCCTAGAAATCAACTGGTTGTTATAACAGGCGTGAGTGGAAGCGGGAAATCATCACTTGCATTTGATACCATTTATGCTGAAGGACAACGTAGGTATTTAGAGACTTTTTCTGCTTATGCCCGTCAGTTTTTAGGTTCTATGGAACGTCCTGATGTAGATAAAATTAACGGTTTAAGCCCAGTTATTGCTATCGAACAAAAAACCATAAGTAAAAATCCTCGCTCAACCGTTGGGACAATCACCGAAGTCTATGATTTTTTTAGACTATTGTTTGCCCGAGTTGCTAATGCTTACTCTTACAACACAGGCGAGTTAATGGTGAAATTCACAACGCAACAAATTGTTTCGCTAATTTTTGAAAAATACGATAATCAAAAAGTGTTTTTATTGGCACCCATTGTCAGAGGAAGAAAAGGACATTACAAAGAACTTTTCACTCAATTTTTAAAACAAGGTTTTTTAAAAGCCCGAATTGATGGCGAAATTGTTGAAATAACACCAAATTTACAACTTGATCGCTATAAAATTCACGATATTGAACTGGTTGTTGATCAACTAAAAGTGAATGAAAAAGATAAAACGCGTATTACCAATTCTGTTGAAACAGCCCTTAAAATGGGGGGAGATACCATTATGCTTTGTGAATATGCTACCGAAAATACAACACCAAAAATAACCTTACTTAGTAAAAAATTAATGTGTCCAACCACTGGAATTGCTTATGACGACCCTGAGCCTAATTTGTTTTCATTTAATTCCCCTTATGGAGCTTGTAGTAAATGCAATGGAATTGGAGTTGTTTCGGAAATCGATATCAAAAAAATTATCCCAAATGCAAACTCAACCATAAAAAAAGGAGGGATAATTCCGTTAGGCGAATATAAAAATAATTGGACGTTTAAGCAAATTGAAGCCATTGGCAAAAAATTTAATTTCACATTAACCACTCCTTTAAAAAGCATTTCAGACGAAGCCATAGATTTGTTGCTCAATGGTTCGCCAGAAAAAATTACCTACACCCAACAAATGGATGGTATTTCTAATGATTATACTTTTGAATTTGAAGGAATTATCAATATCATTCTACGCCAACGAGAAGATAGTAATTCTGCATCTATGGAAAGGTGGGCAGAAAGTTTTATGAACAAGGTTTCCTGCCCAACCTGTAATGGAAGCAGATTGAAACAACAAACTCATTTTTTTAAAATTGATGATAAAAATATTGCCGACATCTCAAACATGGATTTAGTTTCTTTGTATGATTGGACAACAAGCTTATCCAAAAAAACTTCAACAATTTCGGCTAAACAACAGCTTATTGCAGAAGAAATTCTCAAAGAAATAAACAAACGAATTAAATTTTTATTAGATGTTGGATTAACTTATCTTTCGCTCAATAGAAATGCTGGTTCGCTTTCAGGAGGTGAAGCACAACGCATTCGGTTGGCAACTCAAATAGGTTCGCAATTGGTTAATGTGTTGTACATTTTAGATGAGCCAAGCATAGGGTTACATCAGCGAGATAATGCCCGATTAATTACTTCTCTAAAAGAATTGAGAGACTTAGGAAATTCAATAATTGTGGTAGAACACGACAAAGAAATTATGTTAGCATCTGATTATATTATAGATATTGGACCTAAAGCAGGGATTAATGGAGGGAGCATTGTGTCAGCCGCTCCACCAAATGAATTTATTAAACAAGAAACAACCACAGCCCAATTTTTAAATAATGAATTACAAATAGAAATTCCAAAGAAAAGAAGAAAAGGAAACGGTAATTTTATTGAACTAAAAGGAGCTACGGGCAATAACCTCAAAAATGTTGATTTAAAAATTCCTTTAGGATGTTTAATTTGCGTTACAGGAGTTTCGGGAAGCGGAAAATCTACCTTAATTAATGAAACACTCTATCCCATTTTAAATCAATTTATCTATAAATCGGTAAAAAAACCCATGCCCTATAAATCTATAAAAGGATTGGAACATATTGATAAAGTGATAGATGTAAGTCAATCTCCCATAGGAAGAACACCAAGGTCAAATCCATCAACCTATACAGGTGTTTTTACCGATATTCGATTATTATTCAGTAATTTGCCTGATGCGAAAATTAGAGGATATAAACCAGGTAGGTTTTCTTTTAATGTGAAAGGAGGAAGGTGTGAATCTTGCCAAGGAGCTGGAGTTAAAACCATAGAAATGAATTTTTTGCCCGATGTTTATGTACATTGCGATGCGTGTAATGGAAAACGCTATAACCGAGAAACATTAGAAGTTCGTTACAAAGGCAAATCAATTAGCGATGTATTGAACATGAACATTAGTCAAGCTGTTCAGTTTTTTGAAAATCATCCGGCAATTTTGCAACGAATAAAAACATTAGAAGATGTGGGTTTGGGATACATTAATTTAGGACAAGCCTCCACAACTTTATCAGGCGGAGAAGCTCAACGAGTTAAATTAGCTACAGAGTTATCAAAAAAACAGACAGGAAAAACATTTTATATTATGGATGAACCCTCTACTGGGCTTCATTTTGAAGATATAAAAGTACTAATGGAAGTTGTTAATAAATTGGTTGAAGCAGGTAATACAGCATTAATTATAGAACATAATTTAGACATTATAAAAGTTGCAGATTATATTATTGATGTTGGTCCTGAAGGAGGGTCTTGTGGCGGACAAATAGTAGCAAAAGGAACTCCTGAAGAAATAATTAAAAATAAAAAAAGTTACACAGCAAGGTATTTAAAAGAAGAATTGGCAATTAGAAATTAATAAATTTGTTTCCGTAACTTAACTTATAACTCAAAACAAAAAAATATGAATGATCAAAACAAAGATTGGAACGAAATAAAAGCCAATGATTCATGGGCAATTTTTAAAATAATGGCGGAATTGGTTGATGGCTTTGAAAAATTAGCCAAAATAGGACCTTGTGTTACCATCTTTGGTTCTGCCCGAACAAAACCTGACAATAAATATTACAAAATAGCAGATGAAATAGCTTCTAAATTAGCAAAAAATGGCTATGGAGTTATCACTGGTGGTGGACCAGGAATTATGGAAGCAGGAAACAAAGGTGCTTTCGAAGCAGAAGGAAAATCCGTAGGACTTAATATTGATTTACCATTTGAACAATCTCATAACGAATTCATTGACCCAGATAAATTAATGACTTTTGATTATTTCTTTGTGCGTAAAGTAATGTTTGTTAAATACTCGCAGGGATTTATAGTATTACCTGGTGGTTTTGGAACACTTGATGAACTTTTTGAAGCAATAACACTCATTCAGACCCATAAAATTGGACGGTTTCCTATTATACTAGTAGGAAAAACCTATTGGCAAGGATTAATGGATTGGATAAAAAAAACTATGCTAGGCACAGAAGCAAACATCAGTCCTGAAGATTTAGATTTAATTAGCCTTGTGGATACAGCCGATGAAGCCGTAAAATGCATTTCAGATTTCTATGATGATTATTTATTAAAACCTAATTTCTAATGAGTTATTAACAATTGTTAGTTCAAAAGAGATTTGTGTTTAAAGGAAAATAGAAATAATATTATTCTATGTTTGTCATAATTCAGTTATCAACATTTGTTAATAACTAACAAAAAAAGTTGTTATATCAATTTTTTGTTTTATTTTTATTGCCTGAAACGCAATAAATTAAAAATTATGATAAAAAAATACGCTTTATTATCAGTTATTTTTGCACTTTTTATCGTGCATTCAACCTTTGCTCAATCAGAGAAAGAAAAAGGTAGTGGACTAAAATATATACCTTCAATTGGAGCTAATTTTGGCGCATTGTCCTATCTGGGCGATATTGAAGGCTCAAAAGGTTCAACAGTATTTACATATTGGCGACCAGCTTATGGTGTTTATTTAGAAAAGAAAATAGGAAGTTATATTGGAATATCTGCCAACGGAACTTTTGGTAAAATTTCCAAAAGCCAATTGGATGATAATGTATTTTCAAACTTTGAATCCAATATTATGCATTTAGATGTGAATTTGTTGTTTGATTTTGATAATGGTAAAATAATTCATAAAGAATCTGTTTTTTCACCATTTTTCTCAGTTGGTTTTGGATACCTATCCTTCGACCCAAAAGGCGATTTATATGATGGAAACGGAAATTTTTATAATCATTGGAGCGATGGTACATTAAGAGATATTCCTGAATTAACACTAGGAGCTGATACAGCATCTACTATTTTGATTAGAGATTTTAATTATGAATCTAATTTAAAAGATAGTGTGCCTGGCTTGGCAACAACAACCTTTACAATTCCTTTGCGTTTCGGATTTAAATTTAAATTATCACCACATCTTCACGCAAGAGTAACACTTGCTTATATTCTTGCATTTTCTGATGATTTGGATGGTATTCAAGCAGGAGGAAATGATAAATTATTTCAAACATCTTTCGGACTTCAATATAATTTTGCAGGAAAATCAGAATCTACAGACAAGTATAAGGATTTTGATTTCTCTAGCCTAGATAAAGATGATTCTGATGCAGACGGTGTAGTTGATATTGATGATTTATGCCCTAGAACTCCTAAAGGAGTTAAAGTTGATAAAACGGGTTGCCCTATTGATTCTGATGGAGATGGTGTTCCTGATTATTTAGATAAAGAACCTAATACTCCTAAAGGAACATTAGTAAATAAAGATGGTATTACACTAACAGATGAAATGATTGCGACTCAAAATGCAATGAAAGATTCCGTTGAAGTGGTATATAAATCATTTACTGCCGATGATTTGAATGATGAAGAAATGAAAGAAATTCAACGTATGTATGAGGAAAGTAATAAAACTAAACTAACATCTTCAAAACTACCATCAAAATTTGCTCCTTTAGATATGGATAAAGATAATTACCTTTCAGCAAAAGAAATTACCAATGCAATTGATCAATTTTTTGAAGGAGAAAATAACCTAACCGCTAAAGATTTAAACGAATTAATAGATTTTTATTTCGAACAGTAAACCTATAAATTATGATAAAACAGTTTTTTCTTTTAATAAACATTATAAGTATCTTCTTTTATCAACTGTTTTTTTCATCAGACGTTACTGTTAAACAAACGCTACCAAGCACAATTGCTCCAAATGGAGAAGTTACGGTTACATTTACCATTACCAAAGGAGATGTGGCTGGATTTGCTATGCTGAAACAAACAATTCCACCAGGTTTTATTGTTGAACCCGTTGAGAACAAAGGAGCAACATTTTCTTTTAAAGATCAAATTGTTAAATACATTTGGATGTCACTTCCTCAAGATAATGCGTTTACAATTTCATACAAATTAAAAAATGTTTCTCAAGATGCAGGAAATTATTCTTTAGACGGTAAGTTCTCTTATTTAGCCAATAATGAGAAAAACAATATTGATATTCCTACAGCTAATTTTTCAGTTTCAAGTGGTGAGGAATTACCTCAAATAGTAAATGAAACAGAAACAAAAGAACCTACATCAACTTCAAAAACGGAAATTGCTGAGTTATCAATAGGCAGAACAATTGATAAAATTAGTGAGAATAAATTTAAGGTTTCAATAGCTATTTCTAAGCAAAATGTAGATGGTTTTGCCAAACTAACTGAAATTATTCCTAATGAATTTTCTGCTTCACAAGACAAATCGCAAGGAGGAGTTTTCTCTTTTGAAAATGGAGAGGTTAAACTATTGTGGCTAACAATTCCTTCTCAAGATAATTTTACTGCTTCTTATTTTATTGAAACAACTTCTGCAAGCGGAAACAAAAGTATTTCTGGTGTATTTTCATACTTAGAAGGAGAAGAAACAAAGAAATACGCAATTAATTCATCGTCTTTTAATGTTGACTTTAATAACGAAATCGTTGAAAATACAACTACTAAGGAAAAACAAGAAACTTCATTACAAGAAAAAGTAACTAATGAAAATTCTAAAAATATTGATAATACTTCTAAGAAAAAAGAAGAAGACAAAAAGCCAATAACAACAACTCCTGCCCCAGAAACAGGAATAACCTATAAAGTTCAGGTGGGAGCATTTAGAGAAAATATTGTTGTAGATAAATTTAAAAAGAAGTTTAACCTAAAAGAAAATCTTAACCTAGAAAATCACGAAGGTTGGACAAAGCTAACAGCAGGTTCATTCAATGAGTATAAATCAGCAAGAGACAAAAGAAATATGGTTAGAAACAATGTGAAAACAGCTTTTGTTACTGCTTATAATAAAGGAAATAGAATAACTGTTCAAGAAGCACTAATGATCTCTAACCAAAAATGGGTAAATTAAATTAGTATATTTTTTACCTTTTGTATCTTTTTTTTTTCTATTTTCGTAAAGTTAATCTTGTATTATATACTATGAGAAAATATGCTATTATTATCATTTCTATTTTATTTTGGAGTAGTACCCTATTTTCTCAAACTTTAGATACCTCTTCAACCAAAAAAGTAACCCCTCCAGAAAGTTTATTTTCACCAACAATAGGCTTAGGCATTGGTAATTTTAAGTTTTATGGAGATGTTCTAGACGCTCGTAGAGGAACTCCATTTATCAGTAATATAGCTTACGACCTTCATGTTAAACAACGAATAAATTCCTATTTAACGGCTAAATTTTATGTGCTTTTTGGAAGAGTAAGTGCAAATGAGCGTTCTCAAGACAGAAATCTAAATTTCGAGTCGAAATTAACAACAGGTGGCTTTGCTTTAATGTATGATTTTGGTAATTTTTTACCTGAAAAAAGGAGTATTAGTCCATTTGTTTCATTAGGAATTGAATCAGTTGAATTTCTTTCTAAAACCGATTTGTTCGATGAATTTGGAAATCGATATAATTATTGGTCTGATGGTTCTATCAGAAACCTACCTCAAGACGACCCAAATGCATCAAGTGCAATTGTGATACAACGAGACTATGTTTATGAAACAGACATTAGAGAATCTAACTTTGATGGATTGGGTAAATATCCTGAAAGAACTTTTGCAATTCCATTTGGGGCAGGTGTTGTGATGCACGCAACAAAAAACATAGATTTTACCTTGGGTTTAACAATGCACTTCACTTTTACTGATTTAATTGATGGAGTTATTAAAGACAGTAAAGGAGATAGAATAGGTAACCAAGCAGGAAATAAAGGAAATGATAAATTCTTGATGAGTTCTTTTGCAATAAGCTATAATTTTCAAAATCATTATAAATCTGAACAAATAAAAGATTTTGAAGCCCCTATTGATTATTTAGCCTATGATATGGATGATGAAGATGGAGATGGTGTAATTGATTTCTTGGATGAATGCCCATGGACGCCTTCTGGGATTAAAGTAGATGAAAAAGGTTGTCCCTTAGATGGAGATGGAGATTTTGTTCCTGACTATAAAGATGATGAAGTTGAATCGAGAAAAAATGCAATTGTTTCTCCAACTGGTGTTGAATTAACTGATGAAATGATAGAAGAGGCATATTTAAGATATATGGATACTAGTGGTGTTTTTGCTGATGTAGAAAACAGAACCATTACTGTTGGAGAAAAGTCTAAAGCCAAACCTAAAACATATAAAGTTCAAGTTGGTGCTTTCACAGAAGCTATAGATGCAAGTTTAGTTGATAAATTCTTAGGTATTTCTGATGTAGAAATTAATTCTTATGATGATAGTTTAACCGTTATCACCGTTGGAGATTATAATAATCTTCCTGAAGCCGTTCAACGAAAAATGATGTTAACCAAAGAAGGATTTGATGCAGCTATTGTTGTGGAAAAAGATGGTGATGGAAAATTTGTTTCTGTAGGTGATGAAGCAAATAATATGAATGTTGATGATGTGCAAACTTCCCCAATTAATTCTCAAGGATTACTTTTTAGGGTTCAATTGGGAGCCTTTTCAAAACGATTGCCAAAAGGAAGTTACAATAATTTAAAGGATATTGTTGAATTAAAAGCTGATGATGGTTTATATAAATATTTATACCCTAATTCTTATAAAACTGTTGAAGAAGCTGCAAAACAAAAAATAAATTTAGCCATTACTTATGGAGTGAAAGACGCATTTATTGTTGCTTACAAAGATGGAAAACGAATTACATTGAAAGAGGCTGGAGTTATAACTTCTGCGAATGAGAGTAATATTAAACAGAAAGAGAAAACCTATGATAAAAACAAAATATCTTATAAAGTTCAAATAGGTTCATATAAAAATCAATTACCAACAGAGGTTCTTACTAAATTTATGTCGTTAAAAGGAGTAGAACAAGTTCAAATAGAAAATGGATTAACGCGCTATTCTGTAGGTAATTTTAAAACCTATGCCGAAGTAGAAGCTTTGAAAAATGAAATAGTAAATAAAGGAATAACAGGTGCCTTTGTAATTTCACTTCATGGAGACGAATTAATTCCTGTGAACAAAGCCAAAGAAATTTTAGGTGAGTAAATAGAAATGATGTTTTGAATATTCAGGGAAATATTTACTATAAATTAGCCTTTATATTCCCCTAATTTCTTAATCACTTTTGCAGGATTTCCAGCCAACACTTGATTTCCTTCAACAAATGATTGAGTTACAACTGCTCCTGCAGCAACGATGGTATGTTCTCCCAACTCAACACCAGGAAGAATAACACAGTTGGTTGCCAACAGCGAATTTTTTCTAATAACAATGGGTTTCTCTTGCACATAGCTATAATAATCATCATTAGCATGGTTCTGACTAATAATGGAAACCCGTGGACCTGTCCACACATTTTCTTCTATAACAATACCATTTCGCCCATCAATATAGCATCCAATGGCACTTCCAGGAGCTTTTGTTCCCGGTTGTATTTTTTCTGGAGACTTAACCAATGAAGTAAAATGTACGGGCCAAGGAACAGTTTTGTTGACACCCACTAATCGTTGTCTAATGCCTCCAAACAAAACCGTTAGCGTATAATATCGCTTGTTTTTAAATTTAGGAAACAACAGCATCATTCCTGCATTAATCAAAGGTTGAAATAATTTTTTTAAAAAATACTTCATAATTAGTTTACTTTTTGTTGTTGATATTCGACCGATTCTACATCTTTTAAATTATTGAAATGAATCAAAACAGCATATTTTCTTGCAGAAGGATTGCGATAAATTTCTTCGTAATTCTTTTCTAAACCTGCATTTGTAGGTAAATACTCAACAATATCAACTCTAACCATGTTATCAATTACTTCAGAAAAATAAAGAATCATAGTTGACGATGGTTTTGTAGAATAACTTTGTAAAGAATTGTTAGGGTTAAATTCAGTTTCAGAAAAAGCTTGTTTGTATTTTTCAAGATTTGAGTTTAACAAAGAATCAATTTTAGAACTTTTTAGAGGTTCTTTTTCGGTTAAAAAAGGAGCTAATCCTGTTGGAACAGTAATAGGAGCAACATCAAATAAAAACAAATCTTTTGAATAATCGAAATACTTATCGTATGCTTTCCTTTCTTTTTTCTTTTCTGTGAATTGAATTTTAATTCGATTTCTGATGTAGTAGTTTCTCGCCAAATAAGTAATAGCACTCAAGTAGAAGGTGTCAATTTTCGCGTCTGAAATACTATCCTGATTTTGCGAAAAATCATTATTAATTGGTTGCTTTTCAATAGGAATATTAACTTCTTTAGTATTGTTTTTATTGGTTTTAAATAAATCAGTAATACCAGAAAAATACATAGATGGATATTTTGTAATGTATTTTCCTCCATCAATACTTTGACACTTCCAATTCCCTACTTTTTTACCTTTTTTATACCTTCCATAACACTTTAAGAAACGATAAGCCCAATAACCATGTTTAATGTCATCTTTATAAATTCCTTTGATTAACATTACACCATTTTCATTATAATAAGACCAATCTCCATTTTTCATATTATAACCATATATGCTTGCAATCATTAATTTTCCAGTAGGATAATATACTTTATAAAACCCAACTTGAAGTCCATAGGAATAGTTTTTCTCTATGGCAATGGTTGAAGTGTCGTCCGCAAAAACAGCAACTCGTTTGCTAAAAACACCTTTAACTAATGTGTCTTTGTAAATTACTTTATAGGTAATAAAATTGGTGTCTATTTGTATTTTTTCTTCTACAATTTGACTAAAAAGAAATTGAGGAATAATGAGTATTAAAAATAGTATGTTGTTGGGGTTCGTAAAGCTTTTAAAGTTCATAAAGTTGAAAGATAATTATTGCATTGCCACATTGTTATATTGTTACACATTCACCTTTTCAAATTGTGCTATCATTTCTAATACTTTATTTACCATGTTTTTTGACCCCATAAGTGCAGGAACTCTTTGGTGTAATTGAGTCGGTTTAATATCCAAAATTCGTTCATATCCTGTTGTGGCAATTCCTCCAGCTTGTTCCACAATAAAAGCCATAGGATTACATTCATAATTTAACCGAAGTTTACCATTTGGCGAACCTGCTGTTGCTGGGTAACAAAAAACCCCTCCTTTAATTAAGTTTCTATGAACATCAGCCACCATCGAAGCTATATATCTACAAGAATATGGACGACCTGTTGAAGCATCTTCTTCTTTCACCCAATCGCAATATTTTTGAAGTCCTTTTGAGAAAGTGTTATAGTTTCCTTCATTAAATGAATACAAACGACCATTTTCTGGCATTTTAATATTGGGATGAGAAAGGCAAAATTCGCCTATACTCGGCTCTAAAGTAAATCCATTAACACCTTTTCCTGTGGTAAAAACCAGCATGGTAGATGATCCATAAATTACGTATCCAGCAGCGACTTGTTTTGTGCCAGGTTGTAAAAAATCTTCTAAATGGGCAGCTCCTTCGGTTGAAACTCTTCTGTAAATAGAAAAAATTGTGCCTATAGAAACATTCACATCAATATTAGATGAACCATCTAACGGATCGAAAGCAACCACATATTTTCCATTTCTCGAATTTGGATGCTCAAAAGGCATGAAATCATCATTTTCTTCTGATGCTATCCCACAAACTTCGCCTCCATATTTAAACACATTAATAAATTCATTATTGGCATACACATCTAGCTTTTGCTGTTCTTCTCCTTGAACATTATTGTTTCCAGCCTTACCTAAAATAGTTCCTAATCCAGCTCTTCTAACTTCCTTGTTTACAATTTTTGAAGCGACTCCGATGTCATTTAACAAGCGAGTTAATTCTCCTGAAGCAAACGGAAAGTCAGCTTGTCTGTCTAAAATAAATTCGTTAAGTGTAGTGAAATTGCTCATAATATTTTTTTTCTTTTACAAAGAAATGAAATTATCACGAATTAATACCGATTATACAAAATATATAGTCCAATAAATTGAACTACTATTTGTTATTTCGGCATCTTTTTCTTTAATTTCACATCAAATAAATTCACTGTTTGATGTGAAATTAAAGAAAAATCTAATCAAAATATACCGCAACCTCCGCCTGAGGCGGATTGGAAATTAATTAGCGATTTAGTTTGAGTATATCGTAAAACAAAACAGAATAACTAATTGACCATCAGTTAAATTCTTAATGTATATATTCTATCGTATAGTTAATACTATTGGTATAACTCTATTTTATTACTTTTGTTTTATGGAAATAAACATCAGAAAAGCAACAAAAAAAGTCTTGCCAGAAGTTCTAGTACTCATTAAAGAACTCGCTCTTTTTGAGAAACAACCACAAGAAGTAACCATTACCGTGCAAGAATTAGAAAAAGATGGTTTTGGAGAAAATCCATTATTTTGGATAATTTTAGCAGAAAAAAG
Source organism: Bacteroidetes bacterium HGW-Bacteroidetes-12 (assembly GCA_002841035.1). Classification (GTDB taxonomy): domain Bacteria; phylum Bacteroidota; class Bacteroidia; order Flavobacteriales_E; family Vicingaceae; genus BRH-c54. The sequence continues at coordinate 12,657 of PHDR01000030.1, forward strand.
CAATGAAATTGTAGGGATGTCATTTTATTATATTCGCTATTCTACTTGGAAAGGAAGGTGTTTATATTTAGAAGATTTGGTGGTTAAAGAAGCCTATAAAAAACAAGGAATAGGCAAGCTGTTGTTTGAAGCAACTATTAGCGAAGCAAAAAAAATGAATGCTAAACTTATGACTTGGCAAGTGCTCGATTGGAACGAACCTGCTATCAACTTCTATAAAAAATTCAAAGCCGAATTAGATGATGAATGGATAAATGGAAAAATTAGATTTTAAGGCAATTAAACAATTTGAAAATGTACCAATTTAAAAACATGCAATCTCTAATTATTAATCTCTAATCTGTAAAATGAAAATATTCAAATTTGGCGGAGCTTCCGTGAAAGATGCTCAAGCAGTAAAAAATGTAGGAAAGGTGATTCAACAATTTGACGATAAGTTGGTAATTGTTATTTCTGCCATGGGAAAAACAACCAATACCTTAGAAAAATTGGTAAATGCCTATTATTTTAAGCAAGGCAATGTAGCAGCTATTTTGGAAGAAACAAAAGCATTTCATTTTTCTATTATTAATGAATTATTTGAAAACAAAAAACATCCTATTTATACTGATATACACAATACTTTTGTAGAAATTGAATGGGAAATTGAAGAAGAGCCTCAGCGTTCTTACGATTATGTGTATGATCAAATAGTATCGGTGGGTGAATTGCTTTCAACAAAAATTATTAGTGCCTATTTGAATGAAATCAAGCTAACGAACACATGGTTAGATGTTAGAGAAGTAATTCAGACAGATAATAATTACAGAAATGCCAACATCAATTGGAAATTAACCGAAAAGCTTATATTAGAAGTTGTAGCAAAAAATCAAAAAGATAATAGTTCTAATTGTATTATTACTCAAGGGTTTATTGGGGCTAGTTCCGAAAATTTCACCACCACTATAGGAAGGGAAGGTTCCGATTTTACAGCAGCAATTTTAGCATATTGCTTAAATGCAGAAAGCGTTACCATTTGGAAAGACGTATCAGGAGTGTTAAATGCCGACCCTAAATGGTTTGATGATACGCAACAATTACAACATATTTCTTATCACGAAGCCGTTGAATTGGCTTATTATGGAGCAACTGTTATTCACCCAAAAACGATAAAACCACTTCAGAATAAAAAAATTCCGTTGTATGTAAAATCATTTTTAAACCCTACCCAAAAAGGAACAATAATAGACGATAACACAAAAGAAGATGCACTTATTCCTTCTTTTATTTTTAAGATGAAACAAGTGTTAATTTCTATTTCGGCAAAAGATTATTCTTTTATTGTGGAAGACAATTTGAGCGAAATTTTCAGTAAGCTTTCAGCACATAAAATAACAGTGAATATGA
>PHDR01000395.1 GCA_002841035.1 Bacteroidetes bacterium HGW-Bacteroidetes-12
TTAAATATTTTGATATTTTTATTTGCAAATAATCATAGACGGTTAGTAGCATAGGTTACAAAAACAATTCTTTGGTTATCTTTACCGCATGGAATTTTCATCAAAATTATTGGAAAACGCAGTCGATGAAGTTTCGCGTTTACCCGGAATCGGGAAGCGTACGGCTTTGCGGTTGAATGTTTACGCTCATGGTTTCCAAAATTTGGTTCGTATGCAGAATTTAACAATCGTATAAATTAGAGAAAAACACTTACGTAAAAGGGGCTTTTCTCTATCTCGACATCATTTCTTGGATGGAAAGCAAAATCGAAAATCGAAATATTAGTGATATTATTAAGGAAAAAGCGAAGTTGAGTAACAGGTAAGTTTAATAGACTTAAGTAACAATTTTCATCGATGAAAAAATCAGATTATCGTTATCGACTTCTAAAATAAAACTATCATTTAAATTCAGTTTTTCAATTTTAGTTAAATTATTTTCGATAATAGAAATTTAATCTGCATTTGAAATGTTGCCCAAATTAATCTTAACCAACTTATTAGGGGTGTTTTTTAAATAATGGCTATCTCTGAAATCACCATCTTTAGTGATCAAAATTAATCCGTTTTGGTCTGCATAATTTGCGATAACACTATCGGTCTCGTATAACCGTCAGTTACGGGTTAATATGCGTTAATTTTCGGTTAGACACTGACTTTAGCAATTCCGAGTGGATTCGTACGTAGTCGAATCCGCCGTAATTGCGGTTATACATTGTTGGCAACTGGCTTTTTATTCGATATGATACCATTGATATTCTTTTCCGTTCCAAAATATAATTCCGCCTCCGTGAGATTCCTCAACGCTCATATAAATTCCGTTACCAATTAGTTTAAAATTCTTGCTTTCGTCTTGTCCGATTATATCTCCAGTTTCTTCGTCAACTAAAGTCGGTGAAACAATTTCTCCTTTTGGAAGCATTTCAAAAACTTCAATCCAATCCAAGTCTGTCATTTCAGACACTTCTTTTCCTGCTCCAAAAACGTAACTTTCGTTATTTTCAGAATTGTGAAGTATTAAAACTCCAATTTTCTGATTGATTTTATTTCTTACGATAGAGGCGAAGTCAGTCTTATTATCTCCGTTAAAATCTCCTTTCAGATTTTTGTCAGTAATTAATTCCAAAGAGTCAGGAATTTTTGATAAATCAACTTTTTCAATCGGTTCGACTTTCGGTTTATTCGATTCGGCTTTTAATTCAGTTTTTTCTTTTTTAGGTTCAGTTTTTCTTTCAGCCTTTTCTTTACAGGACGAAAAGCATAAAATCAGAACTAAAATTGTTAATGTAAATCTCATTTTTCAGCTTGTTGCCCAACTTTGGTGTGCCATTTTTCTAAAATTGTATTTACGTGAATACAATGGTGGTTTTTAGAAATTAAAAATTTTGCAAGTTTTATAGGAATATGAACATCACAAAGAAATTTCATTAAATAATACTTTGTAAAGATTGTCCGGATAAATACATCCCGGCAAATTTTAAACTTGCCAAAATATCTTCTCTTTCGAGTTCGGGATGGTCTTCAATTATTTCATCGACTGACATTCCTGAACCCAAAAGGTCAATAATCATTTCGACTGACCAACGCATACCCCGAATAGCAGGTTTTCCGTGAACAATTTCCGGATTTATGGTTATTCTGTCTAATAAATTCATAACTCGAAATTCATAAGTCAAAAATACAAAAAAAAATATTGGAATGTTCTAAATTTTTTTTTAAGGTTTGCGGCTTCATTTTTTCAAAATGTTAAAATAAAAACAACCAATTTTATATTTCAACGGATTTAGTGGATTTATAACCCATCAATGATTAAAAATACGCATTTGATTTGCCCAATAAATCATCACACACAATTTTTGATGGGTTACAAAAACAATTCTTTGGTTATCTTTACCGCATGGAATTTTCATCAAAATTATTGGAAAACGCAGTCGGTGAAGTTTCGCGTTTACCCGGAATCGGGAAGCGAACGGCTTTGCGATTGGTGTTGCATTTGTTGCGAAATCCGAAAGAGCAAACCAAAGAATTGGGCAACGCGCTG
>PHDR01000396.1 GCA_002841035.1 Bacteroidetes bacterium HGW-Bacteroidetes-12
AATTACATACATAAGAAATATCATAATCCTTAAAAATCTGCTTTATAAATGATAAATCTTTTATGTCTCCTTTAATAAAATGATATTTTGGATACTTATTACTTATTAATATTTCAGAAGAATTATTATTAAGTTCAATGCCACAATCAAACAAACGGTCTTTTTTTAATTGAACAGGATAATAATCATTTAAATTATCAACTCCTATAACATAAAAATCGTTTTTGAGGAGCTTCTTAGTTAAATGATAACCTATAAAACCAGCAGCGCCAGTAACTAATATATATTTATTTTCCATTATTTTCCTTTTAATGCTTCTGCTCCACTCACAATTTCAATGATTTCTCTTGTTATTGCTGCCTGTCTTGCTTTGTTATAGAACAATTGCAAGTCTTTTACTAATTCTGTTGCATTTTCGGTTGCTTTATGCATTGCAACCATTCTGGCTCCTTGTTCTGAAGCATTCGAATTAAGCAATACTTTGAAAAACTGAATTTGCAAAGTTTGAAGTATTAATTTTTCAATTAATATTTCTCTCTCAGGTTCAAATATATAGTCAATTTCGGTTGCTGCTTCTTTGCTTTCAGGTAAAAGTACAGGCAGAAATTGTTCGCTAACCAAAACCTGAGTTGATGCATTTTTAAATTGATTATAAATAAGTATTATTTTATCGTATTTTTTATTTGAAAAATCATCAATCAAATTTAATGCAAATTTCGAAACATTTTCATAACTTAAATCGTCAAATAATGAATTATATTCAGCCTTAACACTATATCCTTTACTTTTTAAAAACTCATTAACTTTTTTCCCAATTGTAATAATATCTAAATTGCCATTATTGTATTGTGTAGAATATTCTTCTTCAATATGGCGAATAGTTTCTTTAGTAACAGACGAATTAAATGGTCCACAAAGTCCTTTATTTGAAGATACAGGAACAAGTAATATTTTATGTGCTTCTCTTTGCACAGTAAAAGCATTATTGTCAATGGCTTGCGATTCCTTTGATTCATAAGCAGTGCTAACATTTTGCATTATTCTTCGCAATTTACTTGCATAAGGACGTAGTCTGACAACGGATGTTTGCGCCTTCCTTAATTTTGAAGCAGCAACCAACTTCATCGCATTAGTGATTTGTTTTGTAGTATTGACACTATCAATACGTTTTCGTATTTCTTTTAGATTAGCCATCTAATATTGATTCATAATTCGTAATTCGTAATTCGTAATTCGTAATTCGTAATTATTTTAGCATTGTAGCATTGTGTCATTATCGCATTGTAGCAATTGAACAATCGAACAATTTAACAATTGAGCAATGTAGCAATTGAACAATCATTTTGAATTTTAAGTATTTCATTCATAATTCTTACCTATATCTTTAGCAAGATTTTCAAGGGTTTGCATTGTCTCGTCTGTCAATTCCCCATCTTTTAAAGACTTTAAGACATCTTTATGTTTAATTTCTAATTCGTGAAGAAAACTTCCCTCAAAATCTCTGATTTTTTCTATAGGAACCTGACTTAATAAATTATTTGTTCCCAGATAAAGTATTGCTATTTGCTTTTCAACAGGCATAGGAGCATATTGTCCTTGTTTTAAAATTTCAACATTTCTCGCTCCTTTATAAAGAGTAGCTTGAGTTACAGCATCAAGGTCAGACCCAAATTTTGAGAAAGCCTCTAATTCTCTGTATTGAGCCTGATCAACACGAAGAGTTCCTGCAACCTTTTTCATCGATTTAATTTGAGCATTCCCTCCTACGCGCGACACAGATATCCCTACATTAATTGCCGGTCTGATATTAGAATTAAATAAATCTTTCTCTAAAAATATTTGTCCATCTGTAATTGAAATTACATTTGTTGGAATATAAGCCGAGACATCTCCTGCCTGTGTTTCAATTATTGGCAAAGCAGTAAGTGAACCTCCACCTTTAACTTTTGGGTTTAAAACATTTGGCAAATCATTCATTTCTGAAGCTACTTTATCAGATTCTATAATTTTAGCAGCCCTTTCTAATAAGCGTGAATGCAAATAAAAAACATCTCCGGGATATGCTCCTCTTCCG
>PHDR01000397.1 GCA_002841035.1 Bacteroidetes bacterium HGW-Bacteroidetes-12
CTGAAGTTTATATTTCTGATATTCATGAGGCTACGCTAAAAAACATCGCTGGCAAATTTGGAGCTAAAGTAGTTGGATTAGATGAAATTTATGATTTAAACATGGACATTTATGCTCCTTGTGCACTAGGTGCAACAATTAATGATGATACATTGAGTCGTTTAAAATGTTCTATTATTGCTGGAGCAGCCAACAATCAATTGAAAGACGAAGTAATTCATGGTGTAGAAGTAATGAAAAAAGGAATAATTTATACGCCCGATTTTATGTTAAATGCTGGTGGTGTAATTAATTGCTATGCCGAAGTAAAAGAATTATCTGCTAAATGGGCTATGGATAAAGCAGAAGAAATTTATAAAACTACAACCACAATAGTGGAGCGTTCAAAAAAAGACAATATTCCTACTTATGCGATTGCAAATAAAATGGCAGAAGAAAGAATAGAAGCTATAGGTAAAATTAAATTACCTTTATAAAAGTAGTTAGGGGTTAGTTGTTAGGGCATTCTGAACGAAATCCCGAAAGCTTTTCGGGATGAAGTGAATGAATCTATAATCTATAACCTCAATTTTAAGTAAATAAAATTATGATAAGCAGACGGTATTTAAGAATAAAAACATTTCAGGCACTTTATGCTTACTTTCATTCGGGAAAAGAAAATCAAAAAAAAGTTGAGAATGAGCTTTTTTTGAGTTTTCAAAAAATGCACGATTTATATTTACTTTTCTTATTGATTGGTCAAGAGTTAACACATCTATCAAAATTAAAAATAGAGGAGTCAAAATTAAAAAGACTACCTACTCAAGATGATTTGACCCCAAATACAAAATTTATTGACAACCGAGTTTTTAAAATATTAGAAACAAACTCAACCCTTTCCGATTTTGTGAAAGAGAAAAAAATTTCTTGGAACATTGATCAAGAATTAATGACAAAACTATTTAACTTCACTAGAAAACACGATATATATCTTGAATATATGCAAAATGAAGATAATTCATTTGAAGATGATAAAAAGTTTATTGTTGCCCTGTATAAAAAAATTATTGCTCAATATGATTTTTTAATTTCGGGTATTTCAGAAAAAAGCATTTATTGGACGTATGATGAAATTGATTTTGTGTTGAGTATGGTTATAAAAAGCATTAAAAAACTAAAAGAAAACGACTCTAATTTAGATGCTATTCTTCACAACTTTACAGATAAAGAAGACGATACCGAGTTTGTGAAAATCCTTTTTAACAAAACTATTGTTGATGACAAAGAAAATTCTAAACTAATTGCCGAAAAAACTCAAAATTGGGAAGTTGAACGAATTGCAACTGTTGATATTCTAATTATGAAAATGGCAATTAGTGAGCTTACTTCATTTTCACAGATACCAATAAAAGTAACACTAAACGAATACATTGATTTATCTAAAACTTACAGCACTCCTAAAAGTAAAATTTTTGTAAACGGAATTCTTGATAAATTGATTGTTGATTTAAAATCTAACGGAAAAATTGTAAAAACAGGCAGAGGGTTGATGGAGTAGTATTCAGTTATCAGTATTCAGTCTTCAGTCTTCAGTCTTCAGTATTCAGTATTCAGTTATCAGTCTTCAGTCTTCAGTCTTCAGTATTCAGTATTCAGTTATCAGTCCTCCGACTCCCACTCCCACTCCGACTCCCACTCCCACTCCCACTCCCACTCCCGACTTCAAGCTTCTACCTCAAAAACTGTTTCGCATTCACCTCATTGTAATCTTTTCGCCATTGGAGTGCTGCTTCTAAATAGATGTGTTCTAATACAGGTTTGTCATCTGTTAATAATAATGCATCATCAAAATTCAAATCCATTTCATATATCATTTTATGAATAATTTGTTGTTTCGCTTTTAACTCATTTTTTCCACTCATAAACAATAAATTTCGTTCATTTTCCTCGCCAGGCGTTGCAATTAAATGAATATCAAATTTTGCTTGTTTTAAGGTTTTATACAAAGAACGAGCTGCCCTACCTCTGCTTCCATTTATAAATCCATAAAAATTAACTACTAGCAATCCATTGTCTGTTAATTTATGTTGA
>PHDR01000398.1 GCA_002841035.1 Bacteroidetes bacterium HGW-Bacteroidetes-12
GTGTTGAACGATCCCGATGAAGTCATCATAGATTTTGCGGAAAGCCGCGTGGTTGATATGTCAGCCATCGAAGCACTCAACAAGCTTACCGAACGCTACCACAAGGTCGGCAAAAAAATACATTTAAAACACTTGAGTTCAGATTGCAAAATCTTGCTGAAAAATGCAGAAGAAATTATCGATGTCAACGTATTAGAAGATCCGACCTATCGCATTGTGGTTGATAAAGTTTAATAGCAATTACAGCTAGATTGCTATTTTGCACACTTCACACAATACAAGCTTTCGGGTCTGATTAGCAAACGCCCAATGGGAATGGGTGTTTTGCATTTTAGGCAGATGCCGAAATCGTCGCTGCCGAGTTTTGAAAGCATGTATTTGAGTTTACCTAATTTATCTTCCGCCTGCCGTAAAGCGGATGCGGTCACACTGTTGTTGTTGATGGCATCCATTCTGGAAACTCGACCGATAGAATCATCCAAAGCAACGGGTTTTGTCATTTCCTGATAGGTAATGATGAGTTGCTCGGTTTTGGCGATTTCGCTGTTTATTTTTTGTCTTAATTCTTGATTTTCCATAAGTCAGAGGTTGTTTTTAGCGGTTTGCAGCTACCCCGAAGGACGGGACTTTTACAGGAACTGTCATTTAAATACCATTCATACCTAATATTTCTAAGCACTCAAACCGTTCCTTTTTATTTTCAATATTATCATATAATTCATCAAGCTCATCAAAATATTCACATAATTTATAGTTGTTTAACAAACATTTAATTATATCATTTTCATCTTGAACATCAAAATTTAAAGGGCTAATTTTTTTAATGAATTTAACAAAATTTGAATTTGAGTTATTAATTAGCTTTATAATAAACTCCTTTTTTAATATTTCTTCATATTCAAAAACATAATCTTGTTGTAAAAACACATTATATGCTTTTGAATTTTTTCTTAATTCGTAGGTATAAATATTTAAATCTCTTGCCTCAGAAGTAATTTTACCATAAAGTTCTGATGTAATTTTCCCAATTATTTTGCTTAAAAAGAATTTTATTTGCCTTGTATTTTTTGAAATTTCAAATGGAAAATTATCCTTTATCTCAATGTTTAATCCTGATTTGATAAATTCTATTAAAGTTGTTTTTTCTTTACTGTAGGAAAGTTTATCATTTAGCATATACCTATCATACCTATAATCACTATAAAATACTGATAGTATTTGAATGAATTTTGAATGAATTTTACCAAAATTAAAGGGATGTTTTTTTGTTATTCTTTTTAATAATTCTTGATGCTTATGATTTTTTAGACTTTTATCAAAAACTTTTAGATTTACAATTTCATTATGCTCTATAAGTATGATAGCTATTTTCTCTAATCTCTCAATACCTACTGAAATGTTGTAAAAAAATTCAAAAACTTGTTCTGGATAATGAAAATTTTCAATCGTATTAATTATTTTTAATCCGTTATAAATAAAATTTCCAGAAATCTCTAATTCCGTACCTAAACTAAAATTCTTCCAATGTTCTATTTTATCCATTTTTACTCAATTTCAATTTCAATTTCAATATCTTTTAATGTTGCGGTAATGTAGCTTTTATAATTTCTGGCATCTTTAATAAATTCATCAATATCAACCTTCATATCAACTCTTTCATGGGTGTATTCTTTTTTAAAATAAATTGCTGCAAAGTATTGAAAGTCATTGCTATAATGTTCAAGTGGATCGCCAGAGTGGCGAGTTTCAGCTTCTATTTCTATGGTTTGAGACTCAAAGAAAACCCACCATTTTCTCCAGTAAACGCCGTCCACTTTTGTTGTTCTATTTTGAATATCCCTATCAAAAATATCTAAACAAACATTCCAATTTTTAAAGGAATTGGGTTGATTAATTTTTTCAATTAACTCTATAATTTTTTGTGCTTTTTGCCGGTCTTCTGTTGTTGTATCTTTTAATCCTGCAACAAATTCAACAAATTTTTTAAGTTTTTGAATGGTGTTGTAGGTTTTAGTATCTGCAATCCAATAATCTGAATCTTCTTTATTCATTGTGTTTTTTTTATT
>PHDR01000031.1 GCA_002841035.1 Bacteroidetes bacterium HGW-Bacteroidetes-12
TTTCACTGCATTAGTAATTGCTTCTGTTTCGTTTGCAATTACTTTAAAAGATTTTTTAGGATTAACTTTTTTGATGCCTATGGTTAGCATATCAATAATTTCTTGATCGGTTTTTCCTCTTAAATTTTTATCCTGACGAATAATTACCTCATCAAACATTTCGGCAGCAATTTGCCCAATTTCTACATTATCTTCCAATCTTCGGTCGCCAATTCCTGCTATAATTCCTACTTTTGGTTTGCCATCCATACGTTCAATTAGTTTTTGTAAAGCTCTTAACCCTGCTGGGTTGTGTGCATAATCTAACAGCAATGTAAAGTTTTTAAACTCAAACAAATTTAGCCTTCCTGGTGTTTGCGATGGTGAAGGAATAAATGACTCTAAGCCAACTTTTATGTCTTCAATTTTAATTCCATTTACAAAAGCGGTTAATACAGCGGGCAAAATGTTTTGTATCATAAAAGTTGCTCGTCCGCCCATAGTTAATGGAACATTTACGGCTTTACAAATACGTAATTTCCATTCTCCTTTACAAATGGTAATGTAACCATTCTCATAAATAGCTGACATACCTCCTCGTTTTGCATGTCGTTTAATTCTAGCATTTTCTTCGTCCATTGAAAACAGGGCAACATTACATTTTAGTTCACTTCGCATATTATAAACTAACTCATCATCGGCATTTAAAATAGCATATCCACTAGGCATAACCGATTCAGGAATAACGCCTTTTACTTTAGCCAATTGTTCAATAGTATGAATTCCTTTTAATCCTAAATGATCGGCTGCTACATTGGTTACAACACCAACATTGCAGGTAGCAAAACCTAAACCAGCTCTAAGCAAGCCACCACGAGCAGTTTCTAAAACGGCAAAATTTACCGTTGGATCTCGCAAAACAAATTCGGCACTTTGAGGTCCGGTACAGTCGCCTTTTACTAATAATCTATTTTGAATATAGATTCCATCGGTGGTGGTATAACCTACTTTGTAGCCTTTTAATTTTAAAAGATGAGCAATTAATCGGGTGGTGGTGGTTTTTCCGTTTGTGCCTGTTACAGCAACAATAGGTATTTTAAAATCTTGTCCTGGCGGAAACAACATATCAATAACAGGAGCAGCAATATTTCTGGCTAAGCCTTCGGCTGGGTCGAGGTGCATTCTAAAACCTGGAGCAGCATTTACTTCTAAAACAGCTCCGTTGGTTTCGGGTAAAGGCTCACTAATGGAACTGGTCATAATGTCAATACCACAAACATCTAAACCAATAATACGTGCAATACGTTCGCACATAAAAATATTGTAAGGATGAACAATATCAGTAACATCTTCTGCGGTTCCACCTGTGCTTAAATTTGCAGTGTCTTTTAAATCAAGTATTTCATTTTTTTTAAGTACAGATTTAACCGTAAGTTTTTTGTTTTTTAATATGGTTAATGTCATCTCATCAATTGTAATATACGTAAGCACTTTTTCATGTCCGTAACCTCTTTTTGGGTGTTTATTAACCTCTTCAATTAACTGTTCTATGGTTGATTTTCCATCACCAATAACACGTGCAGGGGTTCGTTTTGCGGCAGCAACTAATTTGTAATTGATAACCAATACACGATAATCATCACCAGTTATATAGCGTTCAACAATTACCGACCTAGAAACGTTTTTTGCAGCACGATAAGCAATAAGTGCATTTTCTTTATTGGTTATATTGGTGGTTATTCCTCTTCCATGATTCCCATTAACTGGTTTAATAACAATAGGATATCCTATGCTACTTAAAGCACTTTCCAAACCATCTTCACTTTTAACAATCTCTCCTTTTGGAACAGGAATTTCGGCTTGTTCTAACAAATATTTAGTGTCTTCTTTGTCGCAAGCCAATTCAACACCTATGCTACTTGTTTGGCTGGTTACGGTTGCTTGAATTCTTTTTTGATTTTCGCCATACCCCAATTGACATAAAGAGTATTTGTTTAACCGTATCCACGGAATACCTCTGCTAACCGCTTCATCAATAATAGAGGCAGTGCTCGGACCTAAACGTTCACTTTCACGTAGTTCTCGCATTTCTTGAATATCAGCATCTAAATCATATTTATCGCCACTAATCAATGCTTCAGCAATTCTTACGGCAGCTTTTGCAGCATAAACACCTACTTTTTCTTCGTGATAATCAAAAACAACATTATAAACACCTCTTTCGCCATAATCACGCGTTCTGCCAAAACCAGTATTCATTCCTGCTAGCGTTTGAATTTCTAAGGCAATGTGTTCAACAACATGTCCCATCCATGTTCCTTCTTTAACCCGTTTAAAAAAGCCACCTGCTTTACCCACAGAACAACGATGTTCGTGCATGGTAGGAAACATTTTTTTTAATCGTTTATCAAAATCAGGAATTTTATTGGTTGGCGATTCTTCTAATTCTTCCAAATCTAATACCATTACAATTAGCTTATGCCTTCTAACAGACCAGTAGTTTGGTCCACGCATTACATTAATGTTAATAATCTTCATAATAACTTCTATTTTAGTTTGTGAATTTATACAATAATTTTAATTTTTTTTGTAGTAGTTAAATATATAATTAATTTATAATATAAAAATGGCAAAAGGAACTTTAATTCCAATTGGTGGAAACGAAGACAAAGGAATAGAAAAGAGCGAAAATTATACGTTGGAGTTTATTCAAGATGGTATATTGTTTCATATCGTTAAAGAGGCTGGGGGAACAAATAGTAAAATTATTGTTATCCCAACGGCATCAAGCATTCAAGAAGAAGTTGGAAATAACTACTTACGTGCATTTAATACCTTAGGTTGCAAAAATGTGCGTGTTTTATCAATAAATAGTGTTGAAGAAGCCGAAAGTGAAGAAAACATTAAAGCACTAGAAGAGTGTGATGCGGTTATGTTTTCGGGAGGCGACCAATCTCGAATTGTGCAACACATAGGGAATACAAAATTTCATCAAATTTTAATTAATCGCTATGAAAATGAAAAGTTTGTAATTGCAGGAACAAGTGCTGGTGCAATGTGTATGTCGAAAGAAATGATTGCTGGTGGAAACATTACAGAAGCAATTGTGCGCGGTTCAACTAAGTTTAAAAAAGGAATGGGCTTTATTCCTGAACTTATTATTGACACTCATTTTATAAAACGAGGTAGATTTGGGCGATTGGCTGAAGCGGTTGCTGCGTTCCCAAAGTTGGTTGGACTTGGTTTAGCAGAAAATACAGGCGTAATTATAAAAAATGATATATTTACTGTAATTGGTTCTGGAATGGCTATTTTATTTGACCCGAGCTGGCTAACGCATAATTATAGAGAAATTTTAGAAGATGAGTTGCCTTTGTCGGTTACGGATTTAAAAGTGCATATTTTATCGTTTGGCGATAAATTTGACTTGAAAACACGCTCAACAAAAATTATGACGTTGGACGAATATAAAGAAGCTAAGGGAAGTTGAGTTGAAAGTTATAAGTTATCTCTAATTTTATTTATAAATCCCCACATAGGTTTCGTTGCTTGTTTTTTTACCTCTATACATACCTTCGGTGTTGAAAGAAAAAGCAAGATTTCCGTTTTTATCTACTCCAATTAGTCCGCCATCGCCACCTATTTTTGGTAATCTGTTTTTTATTACGGTATCGCAAGCTTCTTGCAACGACAATCCTTTGTATTCCATCAAGCAAGAAACATCATAAGCTACCACGCCTCTAATAAAAAATTCACCACTTCCTGTGCATGAAATGCCGCAAGTTTGGTTGTTGGCATACGTTCCTGCGCCAATCATAGGACTGTCGCCAACTCTGCCAAATTTTTTGTTGGTCATTCCGCCCGTTGATGTTGCTGCAGCAATAGTTCCATTCACATCAATAGCAACCGCACCAACAGTTCCAAACTTTTTATCTTTGTTGGTTGCGTGGTCTAACTGAAAAGTATCTGCATTTTTAATAGCTTGCCATTGTTGAAATCGGTATTCATCATAAAAATAATCAGAATTTTCGGTTTTGCAATGGTGTAGTTTTGCAAATTCTAACGCTCCTTCTCCTGCCATAAAAACGTGTTCCGATTTTTCCATAACCAATCGAGCCAATGAAACTGGATTTTTTATTCCTGTTATTAAAGACACAGCTCCAGCCATTTTTGTTTTTCCTTCCATAATAGAAGCGTCCATTTCGTGTGTTCCATTTTTTGTGAAAACAGAGCCTTTTCCTGCATTAAACAAAGGTGTGTTTTCTAATGATACAACGGCTTGTTCAACAGCATCTAATGAGGAGCCTCCTTTCTCTAAAACAGAATATCCAGCAGCTAGAGCATTATCTAAGGCAGCTAAATATGCGGCTTCTTTTTCTGGCGTTAAGTCTTTTTTTAAAATGGTTCCTGCTCCTCCGTGAATTGCTATGGCTATTTTTGACATAAGTTTAATTTTGTTACTAATTTCTTTCTCCAAATATACTACTTCCTACACGAATCATTGTACTGCCTTCTTCTATGGCTAGTTGGTAATCTCCGCTCATGCCCATACTGAGGATTGTGAGTTGAAGAGTACTTAGCGTTTTAAGGTTATCAAATAAATTTTTTAGGGTTTTAAATTCTTTTCTTACTTGATTATCATCATTGGTATAGGTTGCCATGCCCATTAAACCAACAATTTTGATGTTTTTAAATGCTTTAAATTCAGTATTATCAATTAGTTCTATGATTTCCTTTTCATCAAAGCCAAATTTTGTTTCTTCTTCGGCTATGTGTACTTGTAATAAACAATTAATTGTTCGTTCATTTTGCAACGCTCGTTTATTAATTTCTTTTAGCAATTTAAAACTATCTACCCCATGAATTAGGCTTACAAAGGGAGCAATATACTTTACTTTGTTGCTTTGCAAATGCCCTATCATGTGCCATTCTATGTCTTTTGGCAAACTTTCGTGTTTTTCAGTCAGTTCTTGCACTTTGTTTTCTCCAAAAATTCGTTGCCCAGTTTGGTAAGCCTCTAAAATAGCTGTATTGGGCTTTGTTTTAGAAACGGCAACCAACGTAACATTTTCAGGAATGAAAGTTTTTATCTTTTGTATGTTTTGTGTGATGTTCATGGGGCAAAGTTAATTTTTCTGCTTGGTTGTAAAAAGATTCTTCATTTCATTTTTCTATCCCTTATGCTTCGGGATAAAAAATATCATTCAGAATGACAATTCTGATTAGTTTTGTGTTTTAGTAAGTTACTCTTCTAGGAATTTAACCTTTTATTCCTTTAAACTATAAATAGTTAAACCACTTCGCATTTTTGGTTCAATGTAGGTGCTTTTAGGTGGCATAATTTCATTGTTATCGGCAATGGTTTTAAGTTCTTCTATCGAAACAGGAAACAAACCAAAAGCAACTTTTGCTCTATTTTTATCTACCATTTTTTGAAGTGCTTTTGCTCCTTTTTTTCCATCAATAAAACCAATTCGTTCATCGGTTTTCAAATCATGTATTCCTAAAATGGGTTTAAGTAAGTTTTGAGATAAAATTTGAGCATCTAAACTACCAACAACATTTGCTTCATCAAAAGTATTGTGTTTAGCTTTTAGCAAAAACCATTTGTTTTCTAAATACATCGAAAAATGATGTTTTTGGGTTGGATAAAAGCGTTTTTCTTGCTGTTCAACATCAAAATAGGTGGTTATTTTTTCAAGAAACTCAGTGGTTGATAAGCCGTTTAAATCACTTACTGTTCGGTTATATTCAATAATGTTTAGCTTACTTTCTGCAATAAAATAGGCTAAAAAGTAATTGAAAGGAGCTTCTTTATCGTAATTATTGTTTTCGGCTCTTTTGCTTTGTGCATAAAGCACCGAAGAAGCCGAACGATGGTGTCCATCAGCAATATAAATAGGATTTATGGTTGAAAATTCGTTGGTTATTGCTTCAATATCATTTTCATCATTAATTAACCATAAGTCTTGTTTAATTTTGTGTGTGGTGCAAAATTCGTATTCAGAGCGTTTGGTTAAGTATTTGTTTATGATGTTGTTAATTATTGCATTGTCTTTGTATGTTAGCAAAACAGGTTCGGCATTGAATTGGCAAACATCTAAATACATTTTAAAAGTTTCTTCTCGCTGTGTTAGTGTTTGCTCATGAATTTTAATGTTTCCGTTTAGGTAATCATCAACGGCAATTCCTGTAATTAAACCAATGTAGGTGTTGGTGGGAGTAATTTGTCGGTAAAGGTAAAAATGCTTCTTTTCGTCTTGAATGAGTATTCCGTTTTCGATAAATTCGTCAAATTTTTCTTTTACTTTTTCAAAGCGTTCAACAGTGTTCGGCTGAGTTTTATTATCTTTCCTAAATTCTGGATTAATAATATGTAAAAAAGTATAAGGATTACTGTCTAATTTTGCTTCTAAAATATATTTTTTATAAACATAAGAAGGGAGTGAAGAAACCAAATAAGCTTTATCTCTTGTAGGACGAATTGCTCGGAAAGGAATTATTTTTGCCATATTATCCCAACAATTCTTTAATCTGACTAGCCAGTTCTTCACCAATTCTGTCTTGAGCTTCGAGTGTTGCAGCACCAATATGTGGGGTAAGCGAAATTTTTGAGTGTTTCAAAATATCTTCTCCTGGTGTGGGTTCGTTTACAAAAACATCTAAACAAGCATGAGCTACTTTTCCTGAATTAAGGTTTGCAATTAAAGCTTCTTCGTTAATAACACCACCACGAGCAGCATTAACAATGATTACACCGTTTTTCATTTTTGAAAACTCATCATTGCCAATAGCTGGTTTTTCTAATTTAGGAACGTGAAGTGAAATAAAATCAGCATTTTTTAATACTTCATCTTTTGAAGAAGAGGTTAAATTAATAGCAACATTTTGGTTGCCAACTTTCACATTAACAGTAGTTTTTTCGGCAAAAGGGTCGGCATAAATGACATTCATTCCGCAACCAAGAGCGTAGCTTGCTGTTGCCTGTCCAATTCTTCCAAAACCAATAATGCCAAGGGTTTTTCCTCTCAATTCAATGCCTTTAGCGTATTTCTTTTTTAATAGGTTAAATTCGGTGTTGCCTTTTTGAGGCATTTGTCGGTTGGCATCATCTAAAAAACGAACGGCACCAAATAAATGAGCCATCACCAATTCTGCAACCGATAAGGAAGAGGAGGCAGGTGTATTTATAACGTGCAATCCTTTTTCTTTTGCATAAGCAACATCAATATTATCCATACCAACTCCGCCTCTGCCAATTAGTTTTAAATTTGGGCAAGCATCGATTAGGTCTTTTCTAACGGTGGTTGCACTTCTTACCAAAAGGGCTACATAATTTTCGTTATTTATGGCGTTAATTAGTTCATTTTGAGCAACGGTTTCCGTTATTACGGTATATCCTGCTGCTTCTAGTTGTTGCTTGCCTATGGGAGCAATTCCATCGTTTGCTAGTATTTTCATATTTAAAAGTTTCATAAGTATATTTTGTTTTTATGCCACAGATTACGTTAATTTTCACAGATTTGCTTCGCTGATTTAAGGTTTTTTTTTAAATATTTCTATCTCAATCAGTGAAAAAATCTGCGTGAATATGTGAAATCAGTGGCAGAAAAAAGTTAAGGTTAATTGTTATTATTTAAAATTTTCATAAGTATATTTTGTTTTTATGCCACTAATTATGTTAATTTTCACAGATTTGCTTCGCTGATTTAAGTTTTATTTTTTTAAATATTTCTATTTTCCGTCAGTGAAAAAATCTGCGTGAATATTTTTGAAATCAGTGGCAGAAAAAAGTTTAATTACCCAAATTTTATTGCAAATGCCTTCATCACATCTACCAATGCTTTTACGCTTTCTAAAGGAAGTGCATTATACATAGAAGCTCTGTAACCACCAACATCTCTATGTCCAACAATACCACTAATGTTAGCTGCTTTCCACATGTTGTTAAATTCATCGGCTAATTTTTCATCTTTCAACACAAATGTTGCATTCATATTGCTTCGGTCTTCTTTTTCTGCAGTACCAACAAAAAATGGATTAGCATCAATTTCGTTGTAAAGTAAGTCTGCTTTTTGTTGATTTATTTTTTCTATCCATTCAACACCACCGTTGTCTTTTAACCATTGTAAGGTAAGCATAGAAACATAAACAGGATAAACAGGAGGCGTATTAAACATCGATTCTCCTTTAATATGAACTTGAAAATCTAACATGGAAGGTATTTTCCTGCCCGTTTTTCCTAATGCACTGTCTTTAACAATATAAAGCGTTGTTCCTGCTGGTCCCATATTTTTTTGAGCTCCTGCATAAATTAAATCAAATTTACTTACGTCTATTTTTTTACTAAAAATATCGGACGACATATCGGCAATTAAAGGAATAGGGCAAGTTGGAATGTTTTTAAATTGCGTTCCAAAAATAGTGTTATTGGTGGTGATGTGTAAATAATCTGCATCGGTAGGAATTGAATATCCTTTGGGTATGTAGTTAAAATTTTTGTCTTTAGAACTTGCAATTTCTTTTATGTTGCCTAATTGTTGAGCTTCTTTTAATGCTTTACTTGCCCAAACACCAGTGTTTACATAAGCTGCAGAGCCACCTTCTTTCATAAAATTGTAAGGGACTTTTAAAAACCCCAAACTAGCTCCTCCTTGCAAAAACAAAATAGAATAGCCATCAGGAACGCCTAATAATTCTTTTACTAATGCTTGTGCCTTATCCATCACAGCCACAAAATCTTTACTTCTGTGCGAAATTTCGAGCAATGAAAGGTTTAAATTGTTGAAATTAATTACGGCTTCCGAAGCTTTTTTTAGAACTTCTTGAGGCAAAATACAAGGTCCTGCACTAAAATTATGAACTTTTGACATATTAAAATGAGTTTAAAGATTTATTTATGCAAAAATAGTATTTCTAAACTCCATAGCTCAAAATGTTGTGTTAATATTTTGCCAACTAACCTACATAATTTGTTTTTGCTGAAGCAACAATTCCAATAATTTTGTAGTTGCCAACGCATCACCACCTGCACGATGCCTGTCTTCTGTGGGAATGTTTATGCCGAGTTCATCACACAATTTACCTAAACTGTAAGATGCTTTGTTTGGAAATATTTCCCTGCTTAATTCTATCGTGCAAAGTTTATCTTGGTTAAGTTTTAAACCAACTCGTTTAAGCTCGGAATTTAAAATTTTATAATCAAAATTTACATCGTGGGCAACAAAAATTTTATTTGCAATAAGCGAATGAATAGATGGAGCTATTTCATTAAAAGTAGGAGCATTTTCAACCATAGCATTTGTAATTCCTGTAAGTTTGGTTACATACCAATCAATTTTTACTTGCGGATTTATTAGCGAACTATATTCTTGAACTATTTGTTTTCCATTATAAATATAAACAGCAATTTCTATAATTCTTGCTTTTATATGGTTTCCGCCAGAAGCTTCAATATCAATTACTGCATACATGACTTCAAAATTAGTATAAAAATTTGTGTTTTATGTCATTTTGATTATTCAGTTGGCAAGTGTTTTTTCTGAAAAATACATATCGATATTTTGCTATCAAATCATAAAAAAAGTTTCGGATAAAGTGAGGTATAATCATTAAAACATAAAACAATGACCAAAAACCTCCGAGTGTTTTTAATATGGTTAAAGCAGCTGTTGATTTAACAAAAACAATGTCCTTTTGTATGAAAACTACGGTGTCTACATTTTTGCTAATGTTGAATTTAGTTAAGAATTGTTTTCCTACTTCCGATTGCAAAGAAGCAAACCTAAAAGCATCTTTTTTATCTCTTTTTATGATAAATTTCACCCAAAAACTGCAAAAATTGCACTCTCCATCAAAAAGAATAATGTTATGATTCGTTAACATTTTTCAAAATTAAACATGATTTTGCAGGGAATAAACTTTGTTAAAGAAATGTTGAATTTTAAGTTTTGAATTTTAAATATTTTAAACTTTAAGAACTTAATAAACTTTCTAACTTCGTATATTTGCCGTCAAATTTTTATTATGGAATTAGGACTTCGAGAAAACCGAAAAACTGCCGAAATTAGAGCCGCTTTAAGAGAAACAAAACTTCAGGTTACCGATTTTATTTATCCTCTTTTTATTGAAGAAGGCACTAACATCAAAAAAGAAATTGTTTCGATGCCAGGAATTTTTCGTTATTCATTAGACCAAATTAATGATGAGTTACAAGAAGTCGTTGATTTAGGGATAAATGCGATTATTCTTTTCGGAATTCCTTTAAACAAAGATGCCGAAGGTTCTGAAAGTTGGAACGAAACAGGAATTATTCAACAAGCTATTCGTTACATTAAAAAGAATTTTCCAACGCTTCAAGTCATTGCTGATGTTTGTTTTTGCGAATACACTAATCACGGACATTGCGGGGTGCTGTGCGGACACGATGTTGATAACGATTTAACTTTAGTAAACACCCGAAAACAAGTATTAGCTCAAGCAAAAGCAGGGGTGGATATGGTTGCTCCTTCGGGCATGATGGATTTTGTGGTGCGTGAAATTAGAGATGAATTAGACAAAAACGGATTTCAACACATACCCATAATGGGCTATTCGGTAAAATATGCTTCGGCTTATTACGGTCCGTTTAGAGATGCAGCCGATTCAACACCAAGTTTTGGCGATAGAAGAACTTACCAAATGGATGCTGCCAACCGTTTGGAAGCTATTAAAGAAGCTCAGGCAGATGTAGATGAGGGGGCAGCAATTTTAATGGTAAAACCAGCTTTATCCTATTTGGACATTATAAGAGATTTAAAAAATAATTTTGATTTACCTATTGCAGCTTACAATGTAAGTGGAGAATATGCTATGATTAAAGCAGCTGGTAAAAATGGCTGGATAGATGAGCAGAAAGTGATGATGGAAACGCTACTTTCCATAAAGAGAGCAGGAGCAGATATTATTATTACCTATTTTGCTAAAGAAGCAGCGAAACAATTAAAAATGGACAATGAAACAATAGATAATTAATTTTCAATTCTCCATTATCAATTATAAAATATATGAACAACAAAAAATCACAAGAACTTTACAATAAAGGGTTAAAACACTTAGTAGGTGCAGTAAATTCGCCAGTTAGAGCATTCAAATCAGTAGGAGGAAATCCATTGTTTATGGAGCGAGCACATGGCTCAAAAATTTATGATGTTGATGGTAACGAATACATTGATTTAGTGCTTTCATACGGACCAATGATTTTAGGGCATGGAAACGCCAACGTAATAGAAGCTGTACAGAAACAAGTTTGTACAGGTTTTACCTTTGGTGCAAGTACCGAAAACGAAATTATTTTGGCTGAAATGGTTTGCAATGCCTTTCCCGGAATGGACAAGGTGCGATTTGTAAATTCTGGAACAGAAGCCATTATGAGTGCCATTCGTTTGGCAAGAGCTTATACAGGAAAAAATCACATTATAAAATTTGCAGGTTGTTACCACGGTCATTCCGATTCGTTGTTGGTAGCTGCTGGTTCGGGTTTAGTAACTTACAGTTTACCCGGAAGTGCTGGAGTGCCCAATGATGCCGTAAAAAACACGTTAATTGCCGAATACAACAATATTGATTCAGTAAAAAAACACCTTGCCGAATGTGATGATATTGCAGCAATTTTTATTGAACCAATTGCAGGAAATATGGGCGTTGTTTTGCCAACAGATGATTTTATTAAAGAATTAAGAAAAATTACCAAAGAAAAAGGAATTTTATTGGTGGTAGATGAAGTAATGACTGGTTTTCGTTCTAAATTTGGCGGAGCTCAAGAATTATTAGGCATTGAAGCAGATATTACTTGTTTAGGAAAAGTAGTTGGAGGCGGTTTTCCTGTGGGAGCTTATGGAGCTAGGGAAGAAATAATGAACAGAGTTTCTCCGTTGGGAAATGTATATCAGGCAGGAACATTGTCTGGAAATCCTGTGGCTATGGCTGCTGGAATAGCAACCTTAACAGAATTGAAAGCACAAAATCCGTACGATAAATTTAATCAGCAAGCAGCTACTATTGAAAAAGCTTTGTTAGATGCTGCTGCTGAAAATGGCATTGATTTAACGGTAAACCGCTTTGGATCGATGATTAATCCATTTTTCTCGACAAAAAAAATCACTAATTTTACAGCCGCACAAGAATGTAACACCACCCAATTTACTAAATTCTTTTGGGGCTTAATAGAAAATGGCATTTACATTCCGCCAAGTCAGTTTGAAGCTTGGTTTTTATCATCAGTTATTTCAGATGAGGATTTGAATAAAATTGTAACAGGGATTAATAATGCGATGAAATTAATTTAATTAATACGTCATTGCGAGGAAGTATGACGATAAAACAATAAACAATGACAAAGTTCAACGATAATTTTTTAAAAGCTTGTAGAAGAGAAGAAACTCCTTATACGCCACTTTGGTTAGCACGACAAGCAGGGCGTTACCAAAAGGAATACATGAAAATTAAAGAAAAGTACAGTATTATTGAAATCAGTACTATTCCTGAAGTGAGTGCAGAGGTTACCTTGTTGCCTATCAACCAATTTGAATTGGATTCGGCTATTATATTTTCTGATATTTTAATTCCACTTGGTCCGATGGGGATTAGTTTTGAATATAAAAAAGGCTACGGCCCATTAATTCACAATCCAATAAAAACGGTTGCTGATGTGGAGAAACTTAAAGTGGTTGACCCTGCAACAGAAATGTGGTACACAGGTAAAGCTTTAACTATCTTAAAAGGTGAGTTAAATGTGCCTTGTATTGGTTTTGTTGGAGCTCCGTTTACCTTAGCAAGTTACATGATTGAAGGTGGTCCATCAAAAAACTACGAAAGAATGAAAGCTTTTATGTATAATGAAAGCAAAGCTTGGCATTTGTTAATGGATAAGTTAGGAACTGTTATGGCGAATTACTTAAACTTCCAGATTGAAAGTGGAGCGATGGCAGTACAAATTTTCGACAGTTGGGTTGGTGCGTTAGATATTGATGATTACAACGAATACGTTTACCCTCATGTTGAGAAAATGATACAAATTGTTAAGAGCAAATACCCAGATGTTCCTTTAATCTCTATGGGAGTAAATTCAGCTCATTTAATACCAAGTCTTCGAAAAGCTAACCCAGATGTAATTGCTATTGATTGGAAAACTGATTTAGCAAAAACTTGGAAAGACTTGAATTACGAAGTAGCCGTACAAGGGAATTTAGACCCAACAGCATTGTTTGCCGATTGGGATATTATTGAGCGTAAAACCAAAAAAATTCTGGATTCGGTAAAAGGCAAACCTGGGCATATTTTTAATTTAGGACATGGTATTTTACCAGGAACGCCAGTAGAAAATGTAAAGCAGCTTTGTAAATTTGTCCATGAATATACTAGGAAGTAGAAGGGCTAAGTGTTAAGCTTCTCAAGGTTGTTGTGCAATAACTTGTTTATCGTTAAGGTTTAAAAGTAGTATTTTATTTTTAAACAGCAAAGTGTGCACCGCACTGTTATGTGTATGCTTGTAGCTACACATTTCATCTTTACCAAATCCAACGTTACCATTTACCATTATTGTTGAAAAAATCTTTCACTTACCTCTTGACTTTGTCCTAAAAATCAACTACCTTCGTTTTTTTTCAGCGGTGTTCAAGCTACAAGATTTCACGAAACAGTGCCAAGGCACACACACTACACAAACTACCAAAAATGAAAAAAATAATTGCCTTAAACGAAGAATTAATAACAGTTAAGACTTTTTTTTATAATACTGAAACCCTATTGTATGAGCATCAATTCAAAGAAGCAGGTATATATTACTATTTAAAAGATCAAAATACAATTTCTATAGATCCATTGGTGTCACCCCCCCCGCTGCCGCAAGCGTCCCGCTTGTGGTTTCTATTATTTTCAAATCAAGCATAAAGTTACAAAACTTTTTTTGGACACACAATAATTTAAATTCT
>PHDR01000399.1 GCA_002841035.1 Bacteroidetes bacterium HGW-Bacteroidetes-12
AAGAAATTGCTATTAAAAAAATGGAAAGTGTGATTTATTATTCCAGCACCTTACATAAATGTCGAAGCCAAATTTTATTGGCTTATTTTGGTGAAAAAGATACTTTTAGATGTGGAGTCTGTGATGTTTGTTTGGCACGAAATAAATTAGAATTAAGTGATATTGAATTTTCTAATGTTTCGGATCAACTTAAACAATTATTGCAAAAAACACCAATGCCACTTACTCAATTGGTAAATGCAGTGCAAGGTATTAGAGAAGATAAAACCATTAAAGTATTGCAATGGTTGGTGGATAATAAAAAAATAAAAACCAACACTGAAAATTTATTAGAATGGAGAAAATAGAATGGAAAATAGCTGCGTTTAATCAACTTTCTGTTGAGGAGTTGTTTGATGTGTATTACTTGCGTACAAAAATTTTTGTAGTTGAGCAAAATTGCCCCTATCAAGAAGTAGATGAAAAGGACAAATTAGCTTATCATGTAATGGGGTTTTTAAAAAATGAAATTATTGCTGTTGCACGGATTTTACCTCACAACATCAGTTATCCGCAAGTTTCTATTGGCAGGGTAGCTGTAGAAAAAAATAAAAGAGGAAAAGATGTGGCTCATCAACTGATGTTACAATGTTTGCAATTTATTGAACAAAAATTTGGAAAAACACCTATAAAAATATCTGCACAACAATATTTAGTGGAATTTTATAAAAAATATGGTTTTCTACCTATAGAGGAAGGTTATTTAGAAGACGATATTCCACATATTGCTATGATACGAAGTTAAAATTTTGATTTTTTTTACGGTTGTAAACCGTAGAGTTTTAGAAAATCATCGTATTCTTGTTGGAAAGTTTTTTTCTGATGATGTTTCTTTTGGGTTTTTATGTATTGAAATACTCTTTCAACAACAGACTCTGAAACAGAATAAGCCGCATATCCAGTTTGCCAAGAAAATTTTTCAGGTATGAGATTGTTTTGATTGATGTAATATGAACTACTTCCTTTAATTTGTTTGACAATTTCCGCAATAGATTTTTGTGGGTTTAACAAAAACAAACAATGTATATGGTCGGGCATTCCGTTGATGATTCGTACTGGGCAATCTAGCTCACGTAGTTGTTCAGATATTAATTGATATATTTTTTTTTCAATAGTTGATTGAATAAATGGCATTCTTTCTTTGGTTGACCAAATGGCGTGTATCCATATTTTATTAAATGAATGTGACATATTTTATTGATTTTTTTATTGGTATTTAAACCGTTAAAACGGTTTTTGTTTCAAATTCCGTCCATAGCCCACGAATTAATTCGTGGGCTATGGGTGGCAAATCCAATCTAGAAAATGGTTTTAACCATTTTGTTTTATTTCAAATGCAAGTCAATACTCATATTAAAGTTAAATCACACCCAATTCTTTTCCCACTTTTTCAAAAGCAGCAATGGCTTTATCTAATTGAGCGATAGTATGTGCCGCAGAAAGTTGTACCCTTATTCGTGCCAAGTCTTTTGGCACTACAGGATAGAAAAATCCAATAGCATAAATGCCTTCTGCTAAGAGTTTATTGGCAAATTCCTGAGCTAATTTAGCATCATAAAGCATCACAGGAACAATGGCTGAATCGCCATCACGAATTTCTAAGCCTATTTTCTTCACTCCAGCCTTAAAATAAGCGATGTTTTGTTCTAATTTATCTCTTAACTCCGTAGAGGCTTCTAATAAATTAAAGACTTCTATAGCTGCTCCAACAATAGCAGGAGATAAGGAATTAGAAAATAAGTAAGGTCTAGAGCGTTGACGCAACATATCTATTACTTCTTGCTTTCCAGAGGTGAAACCACCCATAGCACCACCTAACGCTTTTCCTAATGTAGAGGTAATGATATCAACTCTTCCCATTACATTTTTTAATTCGTGGGTGCCTTTTCCTTTTTTACCTATAAATCCTGTGGCATGCGAATCATCTACCATTACTAAAGCATCATACTTTTCAGCTAAATTGCATATTTCATCTAATTTAGCAACATAGCCATCCATAGAGAAAAC
>PHDR01000400.1 GCA_002841035.1 Bacteroidetes bacterium HGW-Bacteroidetes-12
ACTGAATTAAAAACCGTTGCGAATAAATAAAAACCGCCGACTTTACTCGGATTCGTGAAAAACAAAACGATGAAAATCAGCCTGAAAAATGAAAGCCGTTGCCCAACACCGGCTATGCTTCAGGCGGGTGTTTGGAACGAACCCGATGTAATGGTTTTTTTTCTTACTTTTGGGTTACGGTCGAATGAACTCGCACTTCTACCCCGCCCGAAAGCATAGCCAAAGAACGTTGTAAGCAATATTAGCCCAAAAACTGGGGAAATTCAGAAAAAAATAATGAGACATAAAATTATAAACAGATTTTTA
The DNA here is from genome assembly GCA_002841035.1 of Bacteroidetes bacterium HGW-Bacteroidetes-12. Classification (GTDB taxonomy): domain Bacteria; phylum Bacteroidota; class Bacteroidia; order Flavobacteriales_E; family Vicingaceae; genus BRH-c54. Next base: position 307 of record PHDR01000400.1, read on the forward strand.
ATACTTATAACTTTTACATTTTTAAATTGTGGAAAAGATAAGTCTGAAGAAGTGCCTTTATCTTATAAATCAGGAAATCAAGAAGTTAAAATCGAAATTGAAAATGGAAAGAATTATATAGAATACAACAAACCGACAAAAACAGATTTTGTATTAACGAATATAGATATAAATAGTTTTTCTGTTTATGGTTTAGGAATTCGAATAATTGATGTGGAAGAAGGAGTAATGAAAACAGAAATCAATGTCCCTAAAGAATATTCCGAGAAAGACACATTGAACATCAAAATTCAATTTGGAGAAGAAAGAAAAAAATGCGAATTCAACATTCCTTTGACAAAGGCTGAATAAAATACTGCTTACAACACAGGTTTTGCAAGATTGCGGGGTTTAGGCTGAATTTAAAGTTGGTTTTGTATCTTTGAGTTCAGTGTTTAATCGAAAGTTTCGGCTTCTTTAGTCCGCAACCTCGCAAAGCCTGGGAACGTTACCGCCAATGCTACGAAGACACGACCAATGACAACAAGATAAAATGAAGAGAATAAAACAATTTTTCTTAAATGACTTTTGCATTTTATATTTAATAATCGCGAATGCAATACTAATATTTGTACAAGAATTCGAATTAAAAGGTAATGTACTTGACTATTTTGAGCCAATCTTTACAATTTTGTTTATTGCCGAAATGACAGTAAAAATAAATGAAAAGGGATTTTCAAAATACATTTCTAATAGTTGGAATAAATTAGACTTCATTTTAATAATCATTTCTATTCCTTCATTAGCAGTTATATTCTATAATGACAGTGCTTTACAATTAAATATTTTCCTTACACTAAGAGTATTTAGAGTTTTTAAATTCTTTAGACTAATAAAGTTTTTTCCTAATGTATCTTCTTTGGTATCGTCAGTTCAGCGTGCCTTGAAAGCTTCATATATTATCATTGCTGGTTTCTTTTTGCTTGTGTTCATTGTTTCGCTGGTAACTTGTTCACTTTATAAAAATATAGTGCCAGAATTTTTTGGAAATCCATTAGATTCATTCTACTCCATTTTTCGTCTTTTCTCTATTGAAGGATGGTATGAAATACCAGATTTGATAGCAACTCGTACAAGTCCGGTTATAGGATTATTTTCCAAACTGTACTTCATAATTTTGTTGCTCGGTGGTGGAATTTTAGGGCTATCATTAGTGAATTCAATTTTTGTTGACGCAATGGTAAGTGATAATAACGATGAGTTGCAAAGCGAAGTTTCGAAGCTAAGCGATAAGATTGAAATACTAACTAAAAAGATTGATGAATTAAATAACTCAAATAATAATTTAAATCGTGAATAATATGGACTTTAAAGACCAAATCAAAATTCTTGGTGAAAGGGTTTCAAAACTCAAAGACCAAATTCAGACAGAAGAAGCAACTAAAAATGCTTTTATCATGCCATTCCTTCAAGCTCTTGGATATGACGTTTTTAATCCAACTGAAGTAGTTCCTGAATTTGTTTCAGACATTGGTTTGAAAAAAGGTGAAAAGATTGATTATGCTATTTTTCTTGAAGGTAAGCCAGCTATCTTAGTCGAATGTAAACACTGGTCGCAAAATTTAAGCATACACGACGGGCAACTATTGCGTTACTTCCACGTTTCAAAAGCAAAATTCGGCTTATTAACAAATGGTATAAATTATCGTTTTTATTTCCTCCTTTCTTGTGTACTTAATTCATTTTTTTTAGAT
>PHDR01000032.1 GCA_002841035.1 Bacteroidetes bacterium HGW-Bacteroidetes-12
ATTCAATCAATGATTTATGGATGTTTACTGGCGATTTGTTTGCCATGAACGAAGTAGATGAAATTTTAATTAAAGAAGGAATTGCTTTTGATTTAAATGAACTAAAAAAACAATGGAATAACACAGTAAACGAAGTGCTTAATAGGGCTACATTGCAACGCCCCGAAGATGGTTTTATGCAAAAAGGAAGACTAGAAGGTCGTCATGCCGAATGTTTAGGACACTTGTTGGCAGAAATGCAATTTTTACCTCGGGCTTATCCTGAGGCTAAATGGTAGATGAGTAGAAAGTTTGTAAGATTCATAAAGTAGAAAATTAAAACCTAATCATTTAACCTTATGAACTTATACCTTTATGAACTTGTGATTTTATGAACTACGTTACCCAGCTTACGTTTTTTAGATTTTTAGCAGCTGTTTTAGTTGTTGTTTTTCATTACGGACACACTACTTACCCTTTTAACACTAGTTTAATTAGACAACTTTTATCGCACGGACAAGTTGCTGTTAGTTTTTTCTTTTTTTTATCGGGGGTGGTACTAACAATTAATTATTTAAACGCTCCGAACCTTTCTTTTAAATCATTTTTTCTGAAAAGAATTGCTCGTATATACCCAATTTACATACTTGCATTTGCTTCAACGCTACTTCTTACCATATTTATCAATGGTTCTCGCCCGAGTGTAATTAGTATTATTTTACAAGCATTTTCTGTGCATGCCTGGGTGCCAAAATTCGCACTTCAAATCAACTATCCATCATGGTCAATTGCAGTTGAAGTGTTCTTTTATTTACTTTTTCCAGTCCTGGTTCAATACCTGAATAAAAAAGCATTTGACAAACAAATTTTACTTATTGTTGTTTTTTGGATAATAAGTACTACAATCAGTTTTCTATTGAACACCTATTATTACCAACCTAATACAACTAATTTTGGAAAGTTTTTAATGTATTTTCCATTATTACATCTAAATACATTCTTAGTTGGAATTTTAGCTGGAATTGTACTATTGAAATTTAAGGAAAAAGCAGAAAAATTAAGATGGTTTTCAAGATTGAGTTACCTATTGGGTATGGTAATTATATTTTTGCTTTTTACTAACAAAACCTCATTAGCTTTATATATGAATAATGGGTTATTATCTCCTTTATTTTTTATGATTATTGTTGGAATAGCATTTGACGTTTCACCTTTAACAAAAACATTAAGTAATAAATTTTTAGTGTTTTTAGGTAACAGTAGTTATTCCATTTATATTTTACAATATCCTGTTTATATTTTAATGCAAACAGTTTTACAAGAAAAAGTGTTTCAAGGTAAAGCATTCTATTTATATTTGACAACTTTATTGTTAATAAGTGGGTTACTATATACTTTTTTTGAAAAAAAAGCAAGATTTCTTTTATTATCAAGGTGGCAACTAACAAAAAAATGAACTACAAAGAAAAATATACACCCCAACAGATTTGGGATTTTCTCTCCGAAATTCCTGATCCAGAAATTCCTGTTATTACCCTTGTTGATTTAGGTGTTTTAAGAGAAATAGAAATTTTATCAGATAAAATTATTGTTACAATAACTCCAACATATAGCGGTTGCCCTGCAATGAAACTGTTTGAAGATGAAATTATAAAAAAATTACATGCTGAAGGCATTGAAAACGTGGAGCTAAAAATGGTTTATTCTCCTGCTTGGACAACCGATTGGATGAGCGATGAAGCATTGAAAAAGCTAAATAAATACGGGATAGCACCACCAGTTAAAGGTTCAAACGATAAAGGTGTATTGTTTGAAAACGGACCTAAAATTGTTCCTTGTCCTCAATGTCATTCAAAAAACACAGTTTTAAAAAGTCAATTTGGCTCAACAGCCTGCAAGGCACTCTATCAATGTGAGGATTGCTTAGAACCTTTTGATTATTTTAAATGTATTTGAAAATTAATACAAATCTCCTGTTTCTATACGTAAGTATTTTCTAACTGCCAAGTTGGTAGAAATCCAAGAAATAATAATTCCTATAATAATTATTATTAAAAATAACGCTCCATACAACTCGATGTTTTTAAAATCAATCAATTGAGGATATTGTTTTTGAAGATAATATAAAATGGTAACTATTAATCCTATTGCTATAAATGCACTAACAATTCCGTTGCCAATTCCTTGCAGCACAAATGGTCGCCTAATAAAAGAATGACGTGCTCCTACCAACTGCATGGTTTTAATTAAAAATCGTTTGGAATAGATTGATAACCGTATCGTATTATTAATAAGTGCTGTGGCTATTATTAGCAACAATCCACTAAAAGCCAACATATAAAAACTAATTTTTTTCACATTTTGATTAACTAAACTCACCAAATCTTTTTGATAAAAAACCTCTTTCACATTTGTATTTTTTAATAAATCAGCTTCAATAATAACCAAACTATCTGTATTGGCATAATCCGCTATTAATTTAATATCAATGGAAGGTAATAATGGGTTATACCCTAAAAAAGAAATAAAATCTTCGCCCAACTCATTTTTTAATTGAACAGCCGCTGAATCAGGATGTATAAAATTAGTGCTTTTTACATAACTTTCAGCATCTAATGATTTTTTAATCTGATTGATGTCCACATCTTTAATTCCATCTTTTAAAATAATAGAAAAACCAATGTTTTCCTTTACATGATTAGAAATTTGTTGCGTGTTTAATAAAATTAACCCTAAAATCCCTAACATAAAAAGCACTAAAGAAATACTAATGATAGTAGTGAAATAAGAGGATATTAATCTTCTTTTCGCATGTGATTGATGATTAGCTGACATAATTAATTATCCAATTTTTTAATTAGTAAAATAGAAATGTAAGCTTTTAACTTACACTTGCTTTTCCAAAATTACCAACAAAAATACAGCTATTATTTGTTAATTTCGCACCTCATTTAAAGACTTATTAACGATGCAATATCAATTTAACGAGATTGAAAAGAAATGGCAACAATATTGGGCAGATAACAAAACTTTTGCGGCTCATAACAATAGTGTTAAACCAAAATATTATGTGTTAGATATGTTTCCTTATCCATCTGGAGCTGGTTTGCACGTTGGGCATCCGCTTGGCTACATTGCTTCCGATGTGGTGGCTCGTTTTAAAAGATTGCAAGGCTACAATGTGCTGCACCCAATGGGCTACGATTCGTTTGGATTACCTGCCGAACAATATGCTATTCAAACAGGGCAACATCCTGCCACAACCACAAAAACCAACATTGAAGGCGGTGTGGATAAACAAGGAAATGTTATTCCTGGTTATAGAAAACAATTAGACAAAATAGGTTTTTCGTTCGATTGGGATAGAGAAGTGAGAACTTCCGACCCTAATTACTATAAATGGACGCAATGGATTTTTAAGCAATTATTTAATTCGTGGTACAATAAAAATACTAACAAAGCCGAAAAAATAGACACTTTAATTGAACAATTTAAAACCAACGGAAATGCTGCGATAAATGCAGTTTGTGATGATGTAGCAACTTTTTCTGCCACCGATTGGAACAGTTGGAGCGAAGAAAAACAACAGCAACTACTCTTAAATTATCGCATTGCGTTTTTATCCGATACTTGGGTAAATTGGTGTCCTGCTTTGGGAACAGTGTTGGCAAATGATGAAATTAAAGATGGTGTTTCTGAGCGTGGCGGACACCCTGTGGAGCAAAAATTAATGCGACAATGGAGCATGCGAATTACTGCTTATGCCGAGCGATTAATAAGTGGGTTGGAAAATTTAGACTGGTCAGATTCTATTAAAGATATTCAAAAAAACTGGATAGGAAAAAGTGAAGGAGCATCTGTAAAGTTCGCAATCCACAATTCTCAGTCTTCAAACCAACCCTTGCAGACTGAGAATTGTGAACTGAAAACTAGTTTTATTGAAGTTTTCACCACCCGCCCCGATACCATTTTTGGCGTTTCGTTTATGGTATTAGCTCCCGAACACGAATTGGTAGATATGATTACCACTGCTGAACAAAAAGGAGAAATTGAAGCGTACAAAAAAGTTGCTTCGCTAAAATCGGAACGAGACAGACAATCGGACATTAAAAACATTACTGGAGCGTTTACTGGAGCGTTTGCTATACATCCTTTTACAGGAGAAAAAATACAAATTTGGATAGGCGATTATGTGTTGGCAACCTACGGAACAGGTGCAGTTATGGCAGTGCCTTGTGGCGACCAACGTGATTGGGATTTTGCCAAGCATTTTAACATCGAAATAAAAAATATTTTTAAAGATAAAGACATTTCTGCCGCAGCTTACACCGAAAAAGATGCCATCATTGCCAATTCCGATTTTTTAAACGATTTACCAGCCAAAGCAGCCATAAAAAAAGCCATTGCCGAAATTGAAAAACGAGGTTTTGGTAAAGGAAAAACACAATACCGTTTGCGTGATGCTGTTTTCTCTCGTCAGCGCTATTGGGGAGAACCATTTCCTGTTTATTACAAAAACGAAATGCCTTATTTGATTGATGATGAACAGTTGCCTGTTGTATTGCCCGAAGTAGATAAGTATTTGCCTACAGAAGATGGTAAACCGCCTTTGGGAAATGCTAAAGCATGGCATTGGGACGAACAAAATAAAAAAATAGTAGCTATTCCTCATGGACAAAAGCCCCCTTCGGGGGTTTGGGGGCTTGAACTCAACACCATGCCAGGTTGGGCGGGAAGCAGTTGGTATTTTTTGCGTTATATGGATGCCAATAACGATAACGAGTTTGTGGCTAAAGACAACGTAAACTATTGGCAAAATGTGGATTTGTATATTGGCGGAGCCGAACACGCCACAGGGCATTTGTTGTACGCTCGTTTTTGGACCAAGTTTTTGTTCGATTTAGGCTACATACCTTTTGATGAGCCATTTAAAAAAATGATTAATCAAGGAATGATACAGGGGAATAGTGCGTTGGTTTATAGAATACATAAAGACACAGGTATGATTTCTGGAGAAGATGGAGCAAAACCACCTATTTCACCTGATGTTTTTCCTGAACTATTTGTTTCAAAAGGTGTTTATGAAAAATGGCTTAGACCAACAAAAGATTACCCTGAAAACATATCATTAGGAGAAAGCATTGAAATTGATAAAGAAAATACACCGACATTTGATTTTAGAGATAAATTAGAATCAAAAGTCACAGAAATTCAAATAAAATATGTTAACGATGCAAAAAAAAATAAAGAGTTTACAGATAATTATCAAGTAACTTATAATTACAACATTCCTATTGATGCAGATGGACATGTCTTTTTTTCTTCAACTAGAATGGTTGACATCAATTTCTTAGATGGTGATAAACTTGATATTGAAAAATTCAGAAATTGGAGAGATGAATATAAAAATGCTGTGTTTATCTTAGAAGATGGTTCTGTCGATGAACCAAACCCCTCCCCTTTGGGGAGGTCGGGAGGGGCTTTCATCGTTTCCCGAGAAGTAGAAAAAATGTCAAAATCGAAATTCAATGTGCAAACGCCCGATGAGTTGGTAGAAAAATATGGGGCAGATACTTTACGTTGTTACGAAATGTTTTTAGGTCCGCTAGAGCAACACAAACCGTGGGACACACAAGGAATTACAGGTGTACATAATTTTTTAAAGAAAGTTTGGAGATTGTTCCATTCAGGAGAAAACGAAAGTTTTTACGTTGACAACTCTCCCCTTTCGGAGGAGTCGGAGGGGGCTTTAAAATCTTTACACAAAACCATTAAAAAGGTAAAAGAAGACATGGATCGTTTTTCGTTTAACACGCCTGTTTCGGCTTTTATGATTTGTGTAAACGAATTAACTGCTCTTAAATGCAACAAGCGTGAAATTTTAGAACCTTTATTAATTATTTTAGCACCTTATGCTCCGCACATAACCGAAGAATTATGGGCTAAATTGGGCAATAATGAAAGTATAACTTATGCTGTTTTACCAAAACACAATGAAGCCTATTTGGTTGAAAATAACCATAAATACCCAGTGTCGTTTAACGGTAAAATGCGTTTTATGTTAGAATTACCAACCACCTTAACTACAACAGAAATAGAAAAAGAAGTATTAGCCAACGAACAAACTGTAAAATATTTAGAAGGTAAAGCACCTAAAAAAGTAATTATAGTTCCAAACAAAATTGTGAATGTGGTGGTGTAATTAAAGCCACTATTTTACATGGAAATAGAACTATTTATCAAATTTATCGTAACGGCATAGGGCAATTAATTATTAACAACAAATACTTTAAAAACATGAAAAAAATCTTTATTATTTTATCAATTATTTTTGGCAGTTCGCCACTTTTCGCTCAGTGCAATATCTTTGCTGATGATTTTGAATCGGGAAACCTATCAACTCAATGACTATTTGGAACAGGAGGTTACATTAGAAGTGTAACAAGTGTTAATCCAGGGCAAGGTAATTTTTCATTTGAACAAACAGGAAGCAGTTCATTTTATGAAGGTACTTACGCTACTTTTACCCCAAGTCAACCTAGCTATATTTCATTCAGAATGAAAACAACTACCACCACTTCATCTAATGGATATGTAGTGATTGGAGATGCTAATATTAATGCAGATAATGGAATATTATTTTGCTATTTTAATGCTTCAGGTAGTTTAAGATTTTTTGGAACAACCGGACAAAATTTCCCAATAAATGCCAACCAATGGTATCATGTAGAAGTTCAAAACATTAATTGGACTGCTAGAACTATGGATATTTATTTAGATGGGAATTTAATATTAACAGCGTGGCCATTTAGATCAACTTCTGCTACTACAATGGATAGAATTCATTTGTTTAATTTAAATACTGCAACAGCAATGTATGATGACATCATTATTGGTAATGCTCCATTAGTAGGTTCTGTAACAAGCACTATTTGTAATAATGACAGTGTTGTAGTAAATGGAACCACCTATAATGCAACCAATCCGTCAGGAACAGAAGTGTTTACGAATGTTGGTCCAAACAATTGTGATTCAACAGTAACGATTAACTTAACTGTTTTACCTGCTTTAACAGGAACTATTAATCAAACAATTTGTTTTGGAGATAGTATAGTTGTTAATGGAACCACCTATAATACAACTGTTAGTGGAGCTACTGAGGTATTCACTAATGTTGGTCCAAATGGTTGCGATTCAACAGTAACTATTAACTTAACTGTGAGTCCTGCAATAGACATTGTTACAACTGTGAGTGGTAATACCATTACAGCAAATGAAACAGGAGCTGCTTACCAATGGTTAGATTGCGATAATGGAAATGCAGTAATTAATGGAGAAACCAGTCAAAGTTTTACAGCAACAGTTACCGGAAATTATGCAGTAGAAATTACTGTAGGAAACTGTGTTGACACATCGGCTTGTGAGAATATTACTGTTGTTGGGATTGATGAAAATAAAACTAAAAACAATATCAAGTTATTTCCAAATCCAACTAATGGTCTGTTTACAATAATCACTTCTTACCAAGCGAATGTTTCAATTTATAATGTGTTGGGAGAAAACATTTTAACCAAAGTATTACAAAGTGGAAATCATACGTTATCTTTAGAAACCCAACCTAAAGGGATTTATTTTTTAAATATTGAAAATCAAGTAATTAAGATAATAAAAGATTAGTTTTTTAAGGCTATACTTTAAAAAATAAACCTCGAGACACAACCACGTACTCGAGGTTTTTACTTTTTATCAAGGAGTTAGAATTAAAGAATCCAATAAGTTCGATTAATCTCCCCAGCGATATGATTTGTTGTCTAAGTCAATTAAGTCAATCACTCTATCAACAACAGTTTTGGCTACAGCCTCAATGGTGTTGGGTTGACTATAAAAAGAAGGCGTTGCAGGACAAATTATACCTCCAGCTTCTGTTACAATTTTCATGTTGTTGATATGAATAAGACTATATGGGGTTTCTCTGGCAACTAAAATTAATTTTCTTCTTTCTTTTAAAATCACATCTGCCGCACGAGTAAGTAAATCATTAGAAATTCCATGAGCAATTCTGCCTAATGTTCCCATAGAACAAGGAATAACTATCATCGTATCATATTTTGCTGAACCTGAAGCAAAAGGTGCATTAAAATCAGTTTTATCATAAAATGAAAAAGAATAATTTTTATAGGCTTCGTTTTCTAATTCATGTTTCCAAACAATTTTTGCATTGTCAGAAAGTAATACACCAACCTCAATTTCTTGTTGTAGTTGTAAAAAATCGAGTACTAATTTTGCATAAATAGATCCTGAGGCACCAGTAACTGCAACAATAATTTTTCTTTTATTCATTGAATCTTAGTTTTTAGCTCCAAACTGGTATCGAATAGTAAAATTCAAATCTACATTATACCACCCTCTGTTAAATGCCTTGTTTAGTATGCCTATGTTTTGGTCGAGGTTATTAAAATCACGAATAGGAATTAATGAATTTTTGGATCGCACATTAAAAAACCAGTTGTGAATAAATTCATACTGCAACCCTATTAAACCACCTATGTCATAGTTTTTAAATGGGAAGGGTTGGTTTTGAAAATCTATTTCTCCAAATTGATCTTCGGCATAAACATTTAATAAATATCCATAATACAACCCTAATTCGAGATGAAATTTTTTGAAATGATAGCGAAGTGCTAATGGAATTTCAATGTAATTTAATCGTAAATTAAAAGACCTTAAATCTCCTTTATCTGGTTTTGGTACTTTTCTAGCTCCTTTTCCGATATATAAGATTTCAAATTGCAAGGAAATTTTTTCTGAAAATTCGGTGTTGGTAAAACCGCCAAACATTGCTCCTGCCTTATTGTATCCGCCATAGCCATCTCCTTCTACTTGTGCAGCACTCACGCCTAGCAATGCCCCTGATTTAAAGGTTTGTGAAAATCCATTTAATGCTAAAAAGAAAAGAAAAATAGTTGTTATCCTATTCATACTGTCAATGTTGTTTCTCTACGAAATTAAGCAAATCTTTTCCAATATCATTTCGATAGTATTTTTTTTCGAAATTAATACGTATTGCGTTTCTAAATGAATGTTCTAAAGCTTCTTCGATGGAATTTCCAAAAGAAGTAACAGCAATTACCCTACCCCCGTTGGTAAGCACCTTATTATTTTCTAACTTAGTTCCTGCATGAAAAATCAAGCTATTTGCTATATTTTCTAAATTAGATATTTCTTTGCCTTTTTCATAATCTTCTGGATAGCCGCCCGAAACTAACATCACTGTTGTTGCTGTCTTATCACTTATTTTAATTTCTTTTTCGTGCAATGTTTGACGAGCAACACCTTCAAATAAATCTAATAAATCTGATTCGATTCTTGGAATAACTACTTCTGTTTCAGGATCGCCCATCCGAACATTGTATTCTATCACATAAGGATTTCCATTGTTATTCATCAATCCAATAAAAATAAATCCTTTATAGTCAATGCCTTGTTTTTTTAATCCTGTTATTGTTGGTTTAACTATTTGTTCTTCTACTTTTTTTATAAACGCATTGTCTGCAAAAGGAACAGGAGATACAGCTCCCATACCACCTGTGTTTAACCCTGTGTCTCCTTCTCCAATCCGTTTGTAATCTTTTGCTGAGGGCAAAATTTTGTAACTATTTCCATCGGTAAGAACAAATACACTCAGCTCTATACCATGCAAAAATTCTTCGATAACTACTTTGGTTGATGCTGCTCCAAATTTTTTATTGGTTAGCATTTCAGTAAGTTCATTTTTTGCTGCTTGCAAATCATCTAAAATCACAACACCTTTTCCAGCTGCCAATCCATCTGCTTTCAACACAAAAGGAGGTTGAAGGCCTTCTAAAAAACGAAAACCATCTTGTAATGTTTCTACTGTAAAAGCGGCATATTTAGCTGTTGGAATGTTGTTTTTAACCATAAATTTCTTGGAAAATTCTTTACTTCCTTCCAATTGGGCTCCATCTTTTTTTGGACCAATTATTCCAATACTTTTTAACTGCTCATCAGCTAAAAAAAAGTCATGAATTCCTTCAACTAAGGGGTCTTCAGGACCAACAACTACTAATTCTATATTTTTTTCTAACACCAATTTTTTAATGGCATCGAAATCTGTTGGATGAACAGCAACATTTGTTGCTATAACTGAAGTTCCAGCATTGCCAGGTGCTACATATAAATTTGATAGTTTTTTACTTTGATTTATTTTCCATGCAAAAGCATGCTCTCTTCCTCCAGAACCTATAATAAGTACATTCATTTTTATGTAGTTAAATAAACTACAAAAATACTATAAATTTATAATTTGAGATTTGAATAAAAGCAGATGCTCTTGTTTAACTAGCAATTTTATAACCATTTCCTTTAACAGTAACAATAAGGTTTTCTCCTATCTTCTCTCTTAACTTTCGAATATGAACATCAATTATTCTTGGATTAGTTACTTCTTTGTTTTTCCAAACGGTTTGATACAATTCATCTCTACTAAATGTTTTTTTTGGATTGCTAATTAATAAATAAAGTAATTCAAATTGTTTTTTTTGAAGACTTATTTCTTCCATTCCATTATAAACCAAATAACTTTCTCTGTTTATTTTTATTGATGAATGATGAATAGAATGACTATTGAGACTAAAATTTTTAGGCACTCGCTTTAACATCGCATTGATTTTCCTAAGTAGCAAATAGGGATTAATATTTTTAGAAGTAAAATCATCAGCTCCAGCATTAAAGGCTGCTATTTGTATATATTCTTCTATTTCATTAGAACAAATAACTATAATGTTATTTTTCTTTTCTCTAATTCGCTCACAAATTTCAATACCATCAAATTTTCCTAAATTCAAATCCAACAAAAGTATTTCAGGTAAATTAGGCATCAACACTTCTAAATTTATATGTTGGGCATTAATATTTATTATACTAAAACCATTTTGCTCAAATAAAAAAGATATGGGAGCAAACGAATCAAAATCAGCACTTAAAATACCTATTGAGGTTGACATAAAAATAGTTTAATTTAATCTTTCAAAGTTAGAATCCACTTATTTTAACTAGATTAAATAAATGTTAAGCCCTTGTTAAACCTAAGAAACTTAAATGTTAATGATATCAAATAAAATGATGTATGAACGAGCTATATTTATAAAAAGAAAGTACTTTTGTTTGGAAATTTTCTATTAAATTCTCAGAAACCATAACTTAAAAAAGTTACTTATCAAAAAACTCAACTACGATACTATTTTAGAAATTAGCACTAAAAATTTAGTGCATAATCTGTCTGTTTTTCGTTCTTTTTTAAAACCAAAAACCAAAATTATGGTTATGGTAAAAGCTTATGGTTATGGACTTGGCCCAATAGGATTAGCACAATTTTTAGAGAAAAACAAGGTTGATTATTTGGGCGTTGCTAATATTTTAGAAGGTGTTGAAATTAGAAAATCTGGAGTTCAATTACCTATTATGGTAATGAAACCCGAGCTAAAGAGTTTTGATTTAATTTTAAAACATCAGTTAAACCCTGTGTTGTTTTCAATCCATTCTCTTTTAGCTTACATTAAAGCTATTGAAGAGCAAAATCAACCCAATCAAGAATTTGTTGTTAATCTAAAAATAGATACAGGAATGCATCGGTTAGGTTTTCATGAAGAAGAAATTGAGAAAGTTATTTCTCTAATTAAAAAACATCCCAACATTAAAATAGAAAGTATTTTTTCGCATTTGGCAGCAACAGACGAACCTCAACATGATGACTTTACACGTACCCAAATTAACTTGTTTGAGAAACTATCTACAAAAATCACATCACAATTTACGTATCAAATAACAAGACATTTACTCAACTCAAACGGAATAGTTCGTTTCCCTGAAGCACAATACAACATGGTTCGATTAGGAATTGGCTTATTTGGTTTTGTGACTGATAAGAAAATAGACACTCAATTAAAGAATACCATTACGTTAAAAACTAAAATTGCTCAAATCCTTACCATTAAAGAAAACGAAACCATAGGGTATGGAAGAAATGGAATTACATCAAGAAACACCAAAATTGCAACAGTTCCTTTAGGCTATGCAGACGGATTTAGTCGTAAATTAGGAAATGAAAATTGGGTAATGAAAATTAATGGCAAACCCGCTCCAACCATAGGAAATGTATGTATGGACATGACCATGTTAGATATTTCTGATATTAATTGCAATGAAGACGATGTTGCTGTTGTTTTTGACACCAAAGAAGACATACTAAAAATGGCTAACCAACTTGGTACGATACCTTATGAAGTGTTAACCTCCATCTCTCCACGCGTGAAAAGAGAATTTACGGAAGACTAATTTTTCTTTGGTTCTTAATAAATTGTTAACAACTTTTTCACGCCCTATTTCTTTACACACTTTCTTAGTTGATACTGCTTTAACATTACTAATTATTTAAGCATAGTATCTTTTGTAGTTTGTTTTTATATGTTTGTCTATCAAACAGATGCGTCCATCTAAGATAATTGCTTCCCCGTCTAAATGTCTTCTTTTTAACATTTAGCTAAATTATTTAACAAGAACTTTGTTTTTTAAAACACGTAGAAGAACTCTTACTTTAATCATTTAATTACAATTTTATAAAAATCAATTAAATTAGAATTAGAATGAGTTAAAATTCAACTCATTCATCTAATCTAATAAAAAAACATTTCTAACTAAAACCAATGCCTTATGAAAAAACTACTACTAATTTTCGGACTCTTAATTTATTTTGCCTTTTCTCAAAATATAAATGCACAAATTACTTTTGATAACGTACCTCCATTATCTGGTGGTGGAAATACTGCGGGAGGAGTTTCTTTTAATTTTACTACCAATCAAGCTATTACCATTCAAAACTTAAGATGTGCTTTTAGCACAGCGACTGGTACAGCTAATATTTGGTACAACACACAAAAAATTAATGGTGCTCCAAATGTGTCAACTGCCAATGGTTGGGTTAACTTGGGTACATCTGCTCCTTTTGCAGGATTAAGTACAGCTAGTACATCACCAGTAGTTCAAACTATTCCTATCCCTTTGAATTTAGTTATGATGCCACAAGACACTTTTGGTTTTTTCATACAATGGACAGGAAATGTTTTTCCTACTACAAATGTGCTTATACCAACATTTACTGATGGAACAGTTACAATAATTGCAGATGCGACTTCAGCCTATACAGGAACAGGCACTACACCTACTTTTAATCCAAGACAAATTAATGGCGGAGTTATCTATATATTGAACACGCCATGTTCTGGTGCACCAACTGCAGGAACAGCTTTAGCTCCTGCAACTGTTTGTGCTAATCAGTCATTTAACTTGTCCCTTTCAGGTCAGTCCCAAAGTTCTGGTCTAAACTACCAGTGGATGACTGGTCCAACAGCAACTGGTCCTTGGACATATATTACAGGAGCTACTACATTATCCTATGCAACTTCCCAAACGATAGATACTTATTACAGTTGTGAAGTTACTTGTACAAATAGTTCTTTAGCAGATACATCAGCATCAATTTTTGTAACTACAAACCCAAATTTACCAGCAGGAACTTACACCATTGGTGCTTCAGGAAATTATCCTAACTTCAATGCTGCTGTTGCAGCTATGTCATGTGGTATAGCTGGGCCAGTTATATTTAACGTGCTACCTGGTTCAGGTCCCTACAACGAACAAATAACTATTCCCCAAATAATAAACGCAAATGCTACCAACACCATTACTTTTAATGGAAACGGAGAAACCATTACTTTTGCTACCACCGCATCACCCAATAACTACATTATTAGATTAGATGGA
>PHDR01000401.1 GCA_002841035.1 Bacteroidetes bacterium HGW-Bacteroidetes-12
CTTGTTATTATGATTTAAGAATTCAATAAATTTATTTCTAATAGGGTCAATATTACCGTTTTCTAAGTCAATTAAATTTTCACTAACATTTATAAACGCATCAAATGGGTTGTTTTTTTCAAACATTAAGTAATGGTTGTATTCAGCACCATTTGAGTGTCCAAAAATTGCTTTAAAAGAACTTGTAGAGTAGTTTTTATCAACAAACGGGATTACTTCGTCAAAAATATAGTTTTTAAATTTTTGTCCTTTCTCACTGTAAGTTATATCCAATTCATCGTTTCTGTTTTCTCCAGTATGATAAATACCAATTACAATACATTCAGGGAAATTCAAAAAATTTGATTGCTGTCTGATGGTTTGCTTAACTATTTCAAAATGGTGTAAATTGTGTGCGTCTGTTACATAAATAACAGGATATTTGATTTTTTGATTATAATTCTCGGGTAATGAAATGTAAAGTTTTCGTTTTTGGTCTAATGCTTTTGAGTTTATTTCAACTATTTGAAAATCACTATAAGTTGAGAATTTGTTTATTTTGTCAGTCCAACCTTGTATCTTATAATATTCATCTTGAATTGGTTTATTCTTCAATATAAAATTTGGTTGTCCTGAAAGTTGGTTAATTACGGCTTCACTATCCCAATTACCTCTTGTGAATTTGAATTCTGCGGGAAAAGTCAGGTTCAATGAGATTTCTCTCTCATATTCAGAAATTTTATTCAGTTTCATTTTGTCAGGTTGCCAATTACCCAAGTTTTCTTGATTGCCAACAATATATACATCGTCCGTTTTGTTCGGAACAGATACTCGAATTGTTATCAAATCTTGTCCATAAGAAACAAGAGAAATAAACATTAAAATTTTTGTCACAATCGTTTTCATTCTGTGTTTTTTGTTAAAATTGGGCATAACGGCCTAGTATATGAAAAGTAGCGGATTTTATGCACTAACTTTTCGGATTATAACTGACCTTTAATTTATTCATTTGCTTTCGATTAAGCGATTAAACCGCTATTTTTTATATACGTTGTTGTACGCTGGCTTTATTCGTTTTGCAATTTCCGAATGTTTCCATTTCCAAATTCGTTTTCCTCAGTTAAATTTCTAATTCTTAAGTTGAATAGTTCTGAGTTTTGGGCATTTTCTTGTTCCAAGTATTTTGTCATAGAACTCAAGAGTGGTTCTTTTAATCCTATCAAACTCGCAAAGAAATCAGCATAATATTCTTGCTCTTCACTGAAATTAGGAATATCTCTATTTGGCTCATTTAAAATATGACCTAATTCGTGCGCAATAACTGCATCAAGTTCAGATTCAGAAAGTTTTAATCTTGTAATAAATTCAGTGTTAAGTACAATTAAATGTTTCCTTACTCCGCCTATAAAATTTTTAGGCTGCGTAATTCCAAATCCATTTCTTAAAATTCGTGAGTAAAATTGAAATTCATTTGGTATTGCGCTTGAAGGGAATAAAGCATTTATGTTGTTTAAATCAGATACAACAATTGGTATTTCTTCTGGCAAATGATTTTCAAGTCTTTCTGTAATTCGATTAATTGAGTTTGTCAATAAATCGGTTGCATTTTGCGAAGTACAAATTTCTATCATATTTACTTTTTCAAAATTTTTTTATGTTTCCATTCTCTAACCAATCAGGTACTTCAAAATTTTTTGCTTTTGGATGTTGTTGAAAAATAAATCTCAATGCTCTAATCGAACCATAAGCGTCACTTACAAGTTTTTTCTGAAGCTCAATAAATTTATCATCATATTCATTTTCAGTAATCTTATGCGCTGGATTTTGCCTTTCTCTCCTTACTTTTTTAATTGGTTTAAATATATCTTTTAGCTCACTTTCCTTTTCTGTTTTAAAAATACCCAAGAGCCATTCTTCCAAAAGTCTTATAGTTCCTTTTGGTTTTCTTTCTACTAATCCATCTTCGATTTCCACTACGTCATATAGCTCCATTTTACCTTTAAAAAAATCCTTGTTTATATTTTCTGA
>PHDR01000402.1 GCA_002841035.1 Bacteroidetes bacterium HGW-Bacteroidetes-12
ATAGAAACATTCAGCATGATGATAAGAGTAAACGCATTGAAATAGCCAGTTTTAAAAAATCAATTACCAACGAAAATGTATTGAAATTTGAAAACGAAAAAGCCCTTATCTACATCAAGCCTTCCTGTCATTTTTTTGGTCCTGACCATAATCCTACTATTTGTTGGAAAGGAAGTGGTTATGAATTCATCAATATAAAAACAGAAAAAATAGGTGCTTTTGAAATCTATAAAGCTGAATTAAAAAAAGACAACGAAATTTTACAAACTGCCTGGTGGTTTGATAATGGTCAAGAAAAAATCATCAGCCAATTAGAGTGGCGTTGGAAAACAGCTTTGGGCAACGAACCTTATCGATTAATTAATGTTACCGCCATTTCTCAGGAAAATCTTAATTTACAAATAAATGAACTCTTGATGCAAAACTTATTTCAAAAAAAGAAAAATACGTCATCAATTCCTCCATCTTTTATTTCGACAAACTAAAAAAGATAGTATCTTATTAATTTATAATAAAATAAGTATATCTTTATCAAAAAAACAATTATGGCAAACCAAGAACATTTAGATGCACATTATACTAGAATGGATAAAATTTTCCGTTTAAGTTTGGGTGATAAAGGAGCATATAGTTGTGCAAGATTTGATGGTGATTTCACGATGACAACCGAAGAAGCACAGTTAAAAAAACACCAATTCATTAAAGAGAATTGCAACATAAAAAAAGGCTCAAAGGTGCTCGATATTGGTTGCGGCTGGGGAGCTTTTGTTGATTATTTAACCAACGAAGGTGCTGATGCTTATGGTGTTGTATTAGCCAAAGGGCAGGCAGATGCATGTATCAAAAATGGATTGAAAGTAACTCATATGGACTCTAAAGACATTACCCCTGAAACTTTTGGGAAATTTGATGCAGTTACTGCCATGGGAAGTCCAGAACATTTGTGTTCAGTTGAAGAATACAAAGCAGGACAGCAAGATGAAATTTATAAAAAATATTTTAAACAAATAGCCAGTTTACTTCCTATTGGTGGGCGTTTCTATTGTCAATCCATGGTGTTTGGTCCTAATATGGTAAATTTTGAGGACATTAAATTCGATCAAACTGATTTAAGTAAAAAGACATTTACCAACGAAGAATATATGGATATTATTTGCCGTGTTTTTCCTGGTTCGTGGCTGCCTTACGGAAAGGAAGGATTAATAAATCCTGCTACCGATGAGCATTTTAAATTAATTTCGGTTGATAGTGGTAGATTCGATTACATCGAAACCATTCATAGATGGACGGCTGCGTTTACCAAATTTAATTTTAGAAAATATTTACTTTTTGCTTCTTTTATTCCCGATTATATTTCCGACCCTACTTTTAGAGAATGGATGCGTAGATTTAAAATACAAGCAAATCTTCACGTGTTCGATAAGCACGTTTTTGACCATTATAGGATAGTGTTTGAAAAAGTGAAAGATTAATTGTCTTGCTCATCTACCAACCTGAAATTCGTTTATTAAAATAGAACAAAAGAAGAAATAGTTGTTCTTATTTGTTTTTCTACTGCTTTATAAATAGAAAATCACTGCCTGGTTCATTGCTGCCAAACTCTCCAAACCGAGGTTGTGGAACTACTTTTTCAATATAGGATAAAATTTCATTTAGTGTAAGAATGCCATCATCGCCTCCATAGCTTCTAAATGCTTCTAGTAATTTTCTTGTAAAAGGAGAGTGTTGCCCTGGTCGTCCATCTGGCACATATTCTTTCCCACCAGAAGTTAGGTACATTCTGGTTTGGTATTTCATTTTTCTTTTCACAAATTCTTCTTTTTCAACATCTTTATAAATTCCAGAGGAACGACCTGAAGTTGATGCGATAAGAGGGTCAAAAGTACCCCCAAAGCACGCATCTAAACTTAAAAAAATATGTCGGCAAGGAATATTATTTACAATAGTTCTAAGGTTGCTGTGCGATAAAAAAGAAGTGTGGGCAATATCATCCGCTTTTGAGTCTTT
>PHDR01000403.1 GCA_002841035.1 Bacteroidetes bacterium HGW-Bacteroidetes-12
TTTTTGTCTTTATGTAAGATTTTATATATATTTGATGTTCTTACTAATCATTTAATTCTTACTAAAAATGAAAAAATTAAAATTAATTTTCGGATTGCTACTTGTAGCAGGGTTTATAGCTATAACAGTTTTAACCTACACTTCTAAAGATAGCCAAGCTATTTTAAAATCAGAATCAGGATATATTCCTAGACAAGGATAATAATCACATACAACTAGCATTTATTTATTTTAAAAATAATGTAAACCACAATAAAAAATTTATTGTGGTTTTTGTGTTGAAATTAAGTTGCATATTCCTTTTTTTTATATTACATTTGAGGTCATATAACCCCTATTTCATAATGAAAGGCAACAAAAAAACATCCTTGCTCATTGGCAGTTTAATGGCGGTACTCATAGTTACCACACCCTATTTATTGTATTTTTATCAAAGTATTCCACCAGATATAGAAAATTGGGACACTCTTTTTGGAGTGATAAAAAGCGGATATTACCCATCCGTCGGATTATATATTTACTATTTTTCTTCTAAATTTGTGCCTTTAATACTATTATTTATTTGGTTTATCACCAACAAGCATTGGTGGGTACATGCTTTAATAATCCCTATTACTGTTTATTTATTTCAACTTATAGCCGTTATTAATGATAGTGAATTGTATATGGATGAGGTGGAGTTTATTTATACAGTGCCTTTTTTGGTGGTAATTTTTGTTATTCTTTATTTTGTAAGAAGCAAACTATCCATTTACATCCAGGCGGTCGATTTAAAAAGGGAAATGGATGACAATATGAAAACACCCAAAAAATTTGGGTAAAAACCCCAAAAGGCCCAAAATAACCCCAGAATTTTTAACTATAATAAATTATTGTTTGATGCCCCACAAATAATAGGAGTTTATCATTTGGGAAATGGAAAGAAATTTGGAATATATATCCTTTCAATTATCGCAAAGCGAAAAAAGAATTGCCGATATTGATGAAAAAATAGCTTTTTTAAATAAATTGTTGGTGGTGGTGGGTGTTGTGATGTTGCTAATATGCATTTATAAATAGTTTTCCAATATATCCGCATTTTGCATAAGAATTCATATTACCAATATTTATCGTAAAATAGCCTTTATTTACATCTTATTGACATAAAGTACGCCGTCACAATACTTGCATTGCCTATCCAAACAATTTCTAAAGTGAGACACAATATCATAAGCATAAGGTGCGCTAAAGTAAATGTGGGATAGTAAGCACAACAATCATATTTAGGAATCTTGGTCATATTATACACCTTATACATCATTTAATGAATGGTTTAATAGTTCTCACAAAAAATAAAGAACACTGCGTCCCATAAACAAAAAACCTCCTCAAGTTTAGGGTTTGAGGAGGAAAATTGCTATGAAAAAGATGTAGGTTTAACCTACTTTGCAAATATAACAAGTTAAAAATTTTATTATGTAACTTATGTTACGCATCGATTAAATTACTTTATAAATTTAAAAATCCCACTATTTCTAGTAGGATTTATAATTGGTGGGCAATGAGATCCTGTTCCGAATATAGGAAGGTTCGAACCACTGCCTCTCCCGATAAATCGGGATGCTAAGAAAACCGATAAGCTCAATTATTTTCTTTCGGCTTTTCCACCTTTTTATTTCACGCTCTCGTAAATAGGCTTCTGTTTTGCTGGAAAATTCTTCATTATATACCAATTGCCAATCATTTTCATTTCCTATAAAACCTATTCCTTTTTGGTTATGTCGTTGAAGTCGGGAAACCAAATCGGAGGTGAATCCAATAAAGAACTTATCCAAAGTTTTGCTATAAATGATATAAGTAATAAAATTATCCATATTTATAACAAAAAAAATCCCACAAGAAATTGTGGGATTTATAATTGGTGGGCAATGAGGGAACAACCAATATTTTAAAATTTGAGCATTTAAAAGAGCTTCCGAATGGTTGAAAAAGTATGACTCCCGAATT
>PHDR01000033.1 GCA_002841035.1 Bacteroidetes bacterium HGW-Bacteroidetes-12
TAATGTGGCAATTGCTGTTGCTGAGGCACAACCAGCAGCTGGTGTTGGGTTGTTACCGCCTCCTTTGTTGCCGTTTCCTGCTGTTGGAATATTTCGTGCAGAAAGAGATACAACACTTAATAAGGCTATTAGAGATAATAATAGTTGTTTTTTCATAGTTATTGAATTTATCATATACTTTTATTAAGAAATAAGATTATTAAAAATTAAGTTGAATACCTAAACGAATTCGTCTTGGTAAAGCATAGTTATTTGGGTTTGATTCTAATTTGGCTAAATATAAATCTCTAAATGCTTGTTCATCAATTGACGATGAAATTAAATTTTGCCATTCAGCAGCTTCTAAGAAGCCATCATCGTCAGCATTACCGGTTGCAGAAAACACATCTAATACATTCAATGCATCAAATAAATTTAATACTTGAACATAAACATTTAGAGAAGCTTCTTTTTTATCTTCATCTTCGCCTTTACCCCATTTCAAGTCTATGGTTCTATCCACTTTCAAATCTACTGTTGAAGTCCATGGTAAACGAGAAGCGTTTAACTGTCCTTGTTGAGGTGAATTAGGTTGTCCTGTAATCTGAGTACCTATAATACGAGATGTTCTTGTATAAGGCGTTCCTGAACCAGAACGAAGTGTTAAGTTAGCTCCAGTATTTTTTAAAATTTGTTTACCACCTACAATAGGTCCATTATAACTTTTTCCTTCACCGTATCTATAATCTCCAGATAACACAATAGCATGTCTTTGGTCAAAGCTAAGTGGGACTAATGTTCTTAAATTTCCATTTCCAGAAGATACAAGACCTAAAGATGTTGTTGTGCTAGAGCCTGTTCCATCAGCAAATTGCAATGTATAAGCTGCTCTTAGGGTTACATTACCTTTTCTTCTTAAATCATAGCTCACAGTCATACCTTTTACTGTTCCAAAATCTTTATTTTCAAAAGTAAAATAGTTACCAGGAAATGCTCCTATAATTTGAGAAATTTGAATTTGATCTCTAAATTCTCTGTAAAAAGCTGATAGTTTTAAAGCAGAATGCGAACTAAGTTTTTGTTGAAATCCTAATTCATAATCAATCGTTTTTTCAGCTTTTAAATCAGGATTGTTAAATGCTGTATTGTTCCCTAAATGATTAAATCCACCTTGGTTAAAATTTAAATAACTTAGTAAGTCCATTCTATTTCCTGAAGAAGGTCGTTGAGTTAAGATATCATAATGAGCGAAGAATAAGGCTTCATCAGAAATTGGAAAAGAGAATGAAATACGAGGAGATATATTTACTTGAGGATCAAAATCTTTGAATGAACCACCATCTAAATCTCTAAAAACATTGTTTTTACTAGGGTCAACCAACCAAGGATTTGGAATCCCTGATGAACTTAAAATAGCTGGATCTGAAATTTCTTCACCATTGGCATTATACCAAGTATCTCCATCTCTATAGCCTGTAATCTGAGTTACTTTTGGATCGGTAGCATCATTTACATATACAACAAAATCATCTCCAATATTTGCTGGTCTATCTGGGATATTTCCTATTTCCGCAACAGTTTTAACAGGAAATAATGAGAATTTATCTTTCAATACAGATTGATTTGCATCATATCTATCAATTCTAACACCTACGTTAAAAATTAAATCATCGAAGGCAAATTTATCTTGTATATAACCTGCAATATAGATAGGCTGGAAAGAAGGGTTTTCTCGTGTGAAGTTTCCATTAGCATCTTTTTTTGTAAAGAAATCATCTAAGCTAGGATTTCCTGATATTTTTTTACCTGTATGGTCATATCCAAAATTACTCATAGCACCTCTTGCTCCAGTGTAAATTTCATCAGGAGTAAACATTCCGATGTTCCATACATCAGGTCCGTAAGAATCAAAATCTATCCAATCTAAACTTGTTTCTGGCAATCCTAATGATTCTCTAAGGTTTTTATCAAATTGGCTGTGCTCATTTGGATTATATGCTTGTTGTAATAAAAATTGAGAAATACCTCCACCTCCTGCTCCTGGGAACTCAATAAATGTTCCATCAACAAAACTTCTTTCCGCAATTTGGGTATTAACTAATCTTCTTCCTAATGTCCATAAACCAATTGGGCTAACCGTATAACTTCTTTCATTTCGTTGTTCATACTCAAAACCGATTTGAATTGCATGATCTTTAATACTAGCACTTCCTGAACCTGTAAATCTAAACTGAGTTTGTTCTTGTTTAAAAAATTGATTTGAAACTCTGCCCATAGAAGTAAACATTCCGTAAACATCAATTGGCACATCGCCATTAACTAAACCACCATTTCCTTGTACACTTTCAATGGTTGACGTAAAAGAAGGGTCGTTAGAAAAAATATCGTAATAACTTTGTGTATAATTAGATAGAATTGGATTGATGTCTCCACCTTCAAATTGATAATCAATTGTATTTGGATTAGACATGAATCCTGTAATTGTATTCACTGAGTCTCCATTTTGATCAACAATAACTTGGGTTGTTACAACTTGGTCAAAAGTATTAATACGTGTTGTTGTGAACTTACCGATATAACCGTAATGACTAAGTTGGTCTTTATGGTTTTCATCTTGAACAGTTCTGTTGAAATTAGAATAATCTGCCTGAAAAGAAATGAATGCGTCTTTAATGATTGAAGCACTTTCTTCATCTGTGCTATTGGCAAATCGTTGTGTATATCGTGCGTAGGTTCTCCAAGTTCTTTGGATATCTTGTTGATTATTTTGAGAATTAAACAACGCATTATTTCTAGAGAATAAATTTCTGTCATTATAATCAAATGAACCACCTATTGCAATATTTATAGAGGGAGAAACATTAAAATCAATTTTTCCTGCCAAGTTGATTCCTTTTCTTGATGTATTTAATCTGAAAGGAATTTCTTCTAAATCATCGGCTTTTATAAATTGAGCGTTATTTATTACCCCAGTTTGAAAATCGGTTCCTCCAGAAAAAGGCGTTGCATTTAGTTGTTGCATTACATCATCTTTGACTTTGAAATTTTTAACAGCATTAGGATTAGGATCTACATCATATTGCAATTCACCTGAAAGAAAAAATCCAACTTTTGCATCTTTTTTATTTCCAGCAGAGTCTTTGTGAAACATAATTGGACCAGACAAACTAAAACCTAACAAGTTAAAACCATGATCATCTAATCCAACAATCCCATCATCTCCATTTTTAAATCCAGAAGTTAGGTATTCAATGCCGCCAAACCATTCTTTTGAGGCTCCTCTTGTTGTAATGTTAACAATGCCACCTGTAACATCTCCAAACTGAGCTGGTAATCCACCTGTAATAACGGATACTTGTTCAATGGCTGAATTTGGAAGGTTTTGAGAACCCCTTACTTTAATACCATCTATATAGGTATCTGTTCCAGAACTTCTTGATCCTCTAATATTTAACTCGGTTGAACCATCATCTTTTGAAAATACACCACCAACTGTTTGTGCAACTGAAACTGCTGAACGACCTGGCATTTTTGCAATGTTTTCTCTAGTTATTGTTCCTCCTGACGAAGTTTGATCTTTACTTATTAATGGCTCTTGAAATTCAACTACCTGAAACTCTGCCAAATCAACTCCTTGACCTGCTTTCAAATCTGGAACAAAAGTAATTTTACCACCACTAACACTGATGCTATTTACCTTTATATCTTGATACCCTACATATTTGGCGACCAAATCATAAACACCAGGAGTTAATGCTGTAATGGTGAATTTACCATCAAAATCGGTTTGGGCTCCGGCCACTTGTGAGCCACCTTTCATTACAACAATATTGGCAAAAGGAAGGGGTTCTCCTGTTTCCTTATCTACCATTTTACCTTTGATTGTTCCTTGTCCTGACTGAGCATAAGCTACAGATAAAGAAAACAATACAGTTACAAAAACAGCTAATTTTTTTAACATATTTTTTAATTTAAACTTTAAATATTTTGTTTAGTGCAAATAAATGAGGCGTAAAAGTAATTAATATTAAAACTTAAAACCAAATTATTTTGCGTAAAAATAAAAATACTTTATGAATTCTTGCCATAAAGAGAAAAAGAATTTTAAAAAACATACCTCTTAAAAACAAAGTTTTTCATCGTAACAGGGCTAAAAAATATTCGTAACATCATCTAAATCAAAAAAAAACACTTTTCTTTCAACTTGTAAATTTTTATTTAGCAATCCCATAATTGATTTTTTTTTGAAATTTAGTGCTGATTTTTTTATGTGCTCCATTCTTAAATTTTAAAAAATTAATTTTACACCATTATTTTGAAAAATATATTACAAATATTGTTATTGCCAGTTTCGTGGTTGTATGGTTTTATTCTTTTTTGCAGGAATAAATGCTATGATATGGGTTTTTTATCTTCTACAAAATTTAAAACAACTGTAATTTCTGTTGGAAACCTTGCTGTTGGTGGTGTTGGAAAAACGCCTCATATTGCTTATTTAATAGAGCTTTTGCATTCTACTTATAATATAGCTACCTTAAGCCGTGGTTATAAAAGACAAACCAAGGGATTTTATTTAGCTACTGTTAACTCAACTGCCGAAGAAATTGGTGATGAACCACTTCAATATGCAAAAAGATATAAAGACATTTTGGTTGCAGTTGATGAAAAACGTGTTAATGGAATTAATCAACTTAATAAATTAAACCATGAATTACAAGTTGTTTTGTTAGATGATGCTTTTCAACACAGAGCGGTTCAACCACACATTAATATATTGATAACCGAATATGGAAATTTATATGTTAATGATTGTTTGCTCCCATCAGGAAGGTTACGAGAATATGAATCGGCAAGTAAGCGTGCTGACATTATTGTTGTGTCAAAATGCCCTCCTGTGCTATCGCCTATTGATAGGAGGAGGGTTATAGAAGAGTTGAACATAAAACACAACCAAGACCTCTTTTTTTCATACATTATATATAAGGATATTGTTCCGCACACCGAAATTGCAAAAAATCAACCATTAGATATTGATGTTGCTTCCGTTTTATTAATTACAGGAATTGCCAATCCTTCCCCTTTATATTATAAGTTAAAAAACAATTGCAAAACAATAGAACATATTTCATTTAACGACCATCATAATTTTACCCTAAATGACATTGAAATGATAAAAGGTAAATTTAATGCTCTAATTGGAAATAATAAATTAATCATTACTACCGAAAAAGATTTAATGCGATTATCTTTGCCAAAAATTAAAACTGAAATAGAAACACTTCCTGTTTATTATATCCCTATAGATATTGATTTTCATGGAGAAGACAAAAATAAATTTGATTCAAAAATTTTAAATTATGTTAAAGAAAATACAAGAAACTAAGCAATTTTTAGATAGTAAAACAACTTTAAAACCAAAAGTAGGTATTGTGTTAGGGACAGGATTAGGTAATTTATCTTCCGAAATTGATATTGAAATAGCAATTCCTTATGAAGAAATTCCTAACTTCCCTGTTTCAACAGTTCAAGGACATTCGGGCAAATTAGTTTTTGGCTATTTAAGTGGTGTGCCAGTTGTTGCAATGCAAGGTAGGTTTCATTATTACGAAGGATATTCATTGCAAGAATGTACTTTTCCTATTAGAGTAATGAAAATGCTGGGTATTTCTCATTTATTTTTAAGCAACGCAAGTGGTGGCGTAAACGCTAATTTTGAAGTGGGTGATATTATGTTAATTACTGATCATATTAATTTGTTGCCAGACAACCCATTAAGAGGAAAAAATATTGATGAATTAGGCCCTCGTTTTCCTGATATGAGTGAACCTTATTCTAAAAAAATGATTACTTCGGTGCTTAATATAGCATCTAAAAACAACATTAAGCTTCAACAAGGAGTTTATGCTGTACTTTCTGGACCAACATTTGAAACTCCAGCTGAATATAAATATATGCAAATTATTGGGGCTGATACAGTAGGAATGAGCACTGTTCCAGAAGTTATTGTGGCCCGCCACATGGATATTCCGTGTATGGCAATGTCCATTATTACTGATTTAGGTGTTGATGGAAAGATAATAGAAATTAGCCATGAAGAAGTACAAGTTATTGCAAAAGCAGCCGAACCAAAAATGACATTAATTATTAAAGAACTATTGAAGGAGTTGTATTAAGAAATTTTGAATTTTAAATGTTAAATTTTGAATAATTATTCAGCTATATATTTTCTTTTCTTTGCTATAAATTACACTTAACTAAAAAATGAGCATTTACAATAAATATGAAGCCGTAATTGGATTGGAAATTCACGCGCAATTAGCCACCAAAAGTAAAGCGTATGCCTCCGATTCAGCTACTTTTGGTGATTTACCAAACACCAACATTAGTCCAATTACACTGGGGCATCCAGGTACATTACCTGTGCTGAATAAAAAAAATATTGAGTTTGCTGTAAAACTAGGCTTAGCGTTAAATTCAACCATTAGAAAAGTAAATGAGTTTGCTCGAAAAAATTATTTTTATGCAGATTTACCTAAAGGATATCAAATTACACAAGACAAAACTCCTATTTGCAATGGAGGTTATGTAACCTTATTCCCGAATACCGAAAGAGAAAAAAAAATTAACATTACACGTATTCATTTAGAGGAAGATGCTGGAAAAAGCATACACGACCAAGACCCTTTTAACACCTTAATTGATTTAAACAGAGCAGGAGTTTCTTTAGTAGAAATTGTTTCTGAACCAGAAATAAAATCGTCTGAGGAAGCTTATGAATATGTTACCCAAATCAGAAAATTAGTTCGTTACCTAGAAATTTGTGATGGAAACATGGAAGAAGGAAGCTTGCGATGCGATGCCAATGTTTCTGTAATGCTAAAAGGTTCAACAACTTTTGGAGAGCGAACAGAAACCAAAAACATGAACTCTATCCGAAACGTGAAAAGAGCCATTGATTTTGAAATTAAACGACAAATAGATTTAATTGAAGCAGGACAAAGAGTGGAAATGGAAACCCGAAGTTTTAATGCTGCTGATGGCTCAACAACGCTAATGCGAAGCAAAGAAGAAGCACACGATTATCGTTATTTTCCTGAACCAGATTTACAACCTGTTTTAGTTGAAGAAAATTATATTACCGAAGTAAAAAAAGAACTTCCTCTACTGCCTAATGAACTTTATAAAGTTTACACTAAAGAATATGGATTGTCTGAATATGACGCCAACCTCATCATTGAATCGAAACCTTTAGGGCTTTACTATAATGAATTAACTCAACATACAAAAAATTACAAAGCAGCTTCAAACTGGTTGAATGGTTCAATAAAATCATATTTAAATGAAAATGGAATTACTATTGAGGATTTTGTTCTAAAACCCATAAAAATTGCCGCACTTATCCAATTAATTGACGATGGAAAAGTGAGTAATACGGTTGCTTCTCAGCATATTTTCCCTGTTATGGTGAACCAACCTGAGCTAGAACCAATTGCTATTGCAGAACAAAACAATCTTATTCAAGAAAGTAATGCGGATGATATCATTAATTATATCGATATTGTGATTGAACAAAATCCAAATGAAATAACACGATTCAAAAATGGAGAAAAACAACTCATGGGATTTTTGATGGGGCAATTAATGAAAGTTTCGGAAGGAAAAGCTGACCCAAAAAAAGCCAACCTTTTATTGAGAGAACGATTAAACTAATTACTATTTTTAAAAATTAAAATTCAATACACATGAAAAAAATATTTTTTTACAGCGTACTACTTGTTTTTTTTATTGCTTGTTCTGATGAAAATACATCAACTGATGAAAAAACTGCTACAACCACCATTTCAGGAAACATAAGTAATCTTTCTTTCGGAACTTCAATCTATTTAGATTTTGTAAGTCCAACCGAAATAATTACCAAAGATACCGCAATAATTGAAGTAGATGGAAGTTTTAATTTTGATTACGAAATAGAAGAATTAGGTTATTATAGACTCAGAATTAACAACCAAAGCTATATAAATTTAGTGTTAGATAAAGGTGAAAAACCCACAATAACTGCCGATGGAGCTAATTTAATGACCACTTACAATGTGGATGGATCGCCCGAATCTCAAAAATTAAGAGACTTTAATATGGCTTATCAAGCAAATGCACGAACACAAGATTCGTTGGGCAGAATTTATCAACAAAATCCAAACAATCAAGACGCACTTATTCAAATTCAGGTGGCTGCACTAACTTCTATTAGCACTATGAATAATCACTTTGTTAGTTTAATTAATGAAAACCCTGCTTCGTTGGTAAGTTTGGCTGCCGTTCAAATGCTCGATGCCAACGAACATGGCGAATTGCATAAAAAAGTGAATGAAGCACTTAACAAAAAATATCCTAATTCTCCCTACACTAAAAATTTTAATCAGCAATATGAAAAAATTGCCAAATTAGCACCAGGAGCAGAAGCTCCAGAAATTACGTTAAATAACCTAGAAGGAAAACCTGTTTCACTATCTAGTTTAAGAGGAAAGGTTGTTTTGGTAGATTTTTGGGCATCTTGGTGCCGCCCTTGTAGAATTGAAAATCCAAATGTTGTAGCTGCTTATAAAAAATTTAATAAAGAGGGGTTTGAGGTTTTTAGTGTTTCATTAGATGGAATGCAGCAACAACCCAACCCCAAACAAGATTGGATAAATGCTATTAATGCTGATAATTTAATTTGGAAAAATCATGTTAGCGATTTAAAAGGTTGGCAATCATCAATCGTACCTATTTATGATGTTACTGGAATTCCTTTTGCTGTTTTATTAGATAGAGATGGAAAGATAATTGGTAAAAACTTGCGTGGAGAAGAATTACATCAAAAATTAGCCGAAATTTTTGCAAATTCATAATTATTCATAGTGATGTCAACTCCTATTCCAACACTAAGTGAGCTTGTGCCTTATTATCATCGAAAAGATTTGTTGGAAAAAGTGGTTAACCAACTTAAAAAAGAATTCAATTGGGTTAGTTTAGAAATTAATTTTGTTGGAAAAGATATAACTCCTTATCAAGAATTGTATCAGCAGGTTCTACCTTTAATTGATGACTTATTAAATAACGATTACATAAAATTGTTATCTCTTCTATACAGAATAGACATTGATGAAGATTTTCTCAACAAAAAACTAAAAGAAAATCCGCATGCAGATACCGATGAAATTATTACAGATTTAATTCTAAAAAGAGTACTTCAAAAAGTGATTATTAGGGAAATGTATAAGGCGTAGTTAGGTTTTATACAACACCGATCACTTACCAACTCCTCCCTATTTCTTCCCTGTATTGGCATACATGTTTACATCATCGAGTTTAATTACCTTATCACTCAAAATAATTAGTCGTTCTACAATGTTTCTCAATTCTCTGATGTTTCCTGTCCAATTATACTCTTTTAAGGCATTTAAGGCAGATGATTCAAAAGATTTTTTGGCTATTCCATGGTCTTCGCAAAGCTGCGTTAAAAAATAATCTGCCAACAAAGGCACATCATTTCTTCTTTCATTTAAATCAGGCACATGAATTAATATTACTCCCAGTCGGTGGTACAAATCTTCTCTGAAATTACCTTCAGCAATTTCTTTCATTAAATCCTTGTTGGTTGCCGCCAACACTCTGACATTTACTTTTATTTCACTTTCTCCACCCACTCGGGTAATTTTACTTTCTTGCAAAGCACGCAGCACTTTTGCCTGTGCCGATAAACTCATATC
This sequence comes from Bacteroidetes bacterium HGW-Bacteroidetes-12, assembly GCA_002841035.1. GTDB lineage: Bacteria > Bacteroidota > Bacteroidia > Flavobacteriales_E > Vicingaceae > BRH-c54. Next base: position 9,729 of record PHDR01000033.1, read on the forward strand.
GCCAATTTCATCTAAAAACAACGTGCCTCCTTCAGCTTGCTCAAAACATCCTTTCCGTTGTTTAATTGCCGAAGTAAACGCTCCTTTTTCATGCCCAAACAACTCGCTTTCAATTAGTTCTGATGGGATGGCAGCACAATTTACCTCAACAAAAGGAGCCTTATTGCGCTCAGATTTTTCGTGCAAACTACGAGCTACTAATTCTTTTCCTGTTCCGTTGCCTCCTGTAATTAAAACTCGTGCATCGCTCACTGCCACTTTTTCTATCATGCCTTTCACTTTCAAAATCGCTTCCGATTCGCCAATAATTTGTGTTTTTCCTTTGTTTCCTACTTTCTTTTGAAGTTTTCTGGTTTCTTGCACCAACTCTTTTTTATCTATGGCGTTTCTAACCGTAATTAACAAACGATTTAAATCAAAAGGTTTAGAAATAAAATCAAATGCTCCTATTTTTATGGCTTCAACAGCAGTTTCAATTGTCCCATGCCCTGAAATCATTACTATAGGCGTTTCTATACCGAATGCAATAGTTTGTTTTAACACATCCAAACCATCCATCTTAGGCATTTTAATATCACACATCACCAAATCGTAGGTATTGGCTTTTATTTTTGCAAACCCACTTTCTCCATCTTCTGCTTCATCAATTATAAATTTTTCATACTCCAAAATTTCTCTTAATGTGCTTCTTATTGGTCGTTCGTCATCTATGATTAAAATTGTTGCCATGCGGTTTCAAGGTTTTTATTTAAAACGTAAAAATAAGAATTTAAAGAGAATATGTTGAGTTGTTCTTGTATTCGGATTTTGATGTTTAAATTTGATGAAAATTTTTTACTACCATGTATGACCTTAGAAGAAGCCCAACAACAAGTAGATAATTGGATTAAAAAAGTAGGTGTTCGTTATTTTAATGAACTTACAAACATGGCTATGCTTACCGAAGAAGTAGGTGAAGTTGCCCGAATTATTGCTCGTAGGTATGGTGAACAATCTGAGAAAGCCTCTGACAAAGAAAAATCCTTAGATGATGAACTGGCCGATGTACTTTTTGTAGTTATTTGTTTAGCCAACCAAACTGGAGTAGATTTAACTAAAGCATTGGAGAAAAATTTGGAGAAGAAAACCCAACGCGATAAAGATAGGCACCAAAACAATCCTAAATTAAAGTAACATTTAAACAACTATTTATACACAAATGAAACCACATAGAAACATAAGTAGTCATAGCTTTTTAAGTTTCTTATAGTATCACAAAGTGTCCCGAAAATCGGGACAAGCTATATGAAACTTAGTTAAAACTTTTTATTTCCTATAAAAAACTATGTAACTATGAGGTTAAAACAAAACAATAAATATGATTACTAAAACAAGCGATTTTTTTGAAATGGTTTTTGCTGTTGCCAGAGAAATTCCTAAAGGCAGAGTTACTTCTTATGGAGCTATTGCCAATTATTTAGGCACAAAATCAGGAGCAAGAATGGTGGGTTGGGCAATGAACAATGCTCACCAGCAAAAAGAAAAAATTCCAGCACACAGGGTAGTAAACAGAAACGGGCAATTAACGGGTAGGCATCATTTTGAAACACCTTTTATAATGCAAGAATTACTCGAAAAAGAAGGCATAAAAGTTGAAAAGAACCAAATCATCAACTTTGAAAAGCATTTTTGGAATCCTTTAACAGAATTGGAACTGTAAACCGTATTTTTTATTTAATTTTGAATAAAAATTTCAAAAAAATATGAGCTTTTCAGAAAAAGATATTTTACACGCATTAAGTTTTGTTATTGAACCCGATTTAAAAAAAGACATTGTTGAGTTGAATTTGATTTCAAACCTTCAAATTGATAACAACAAAATTTCATTTGATTTACAAATAAACAACCCTGCTCTTCACAACAAAAAAAGAATACTAGAAGCATGTCAAATGCATTTAGATAGAATATTAAAAACTTTCGTTGAACTTGAAGTAAACATCACTCCTATACCTAAAGCTCCAGAGACACCTTTGCAGAACAGAATATTGCCCAATGTGAAAAACATTATTGCCATAGCTTCGGGCAAAGGTGGTGTGGGAAAATCTACCATTACGGCTAATTTAGCAGTTGCTCTTGCTCAAAAAGGCTACAAAGTAGGTTTAATTGATGCTGATATTTATGGACCTTCTATGCCTGTTATGTTTAATGTTGAGGATGAAAAACCTAAACCTATTGAGATAGAAGGTAGAAGTCTTATAGACCCGATAGAAAGTTATGGTGTGAAATTACTTTCCATCGGTTTTTTTGCTAGTCCCGACCAAGCAGTTGTGTGGAGAGGACCTATGGCTACAAAAGCACTTACACAGCTTTTCACAGAAGGGAATTGGGGAAAACTTGACTATTTATTAATTGATTTACCTCCAGGAACTGGCGACATACATCTAACTTTGGTTCAAACCGTTTCTGTAACTGGAGCAATCATTGTCAGCACACCCCAAAAAGTAGCCTTAATAGATGCTCGAAAAGCAATAGGAATGTTTAAAATGGGACAAATAAATGTTCCTGTTTTGGGTATGGTAGAAAATATGGCTTATTTTACTCCTGCTGAATTACCTAATAATAAATATTATATTTTTGGCAAAGAAGGCTTAAAAGAATTAGCTGAAAAAAATAACATTCCTCTTCTAGGTGAAATTCCGTTAGTTCAAAGTGTAAGAGAAGCTGGTGATGCTGGAAGACCAGCGGTTTTACAAGAAAATACGCCACAAGCTAAAGCTTTTATGGATTTTGCTGATAATGTGATTAAAGAAGTTGAAAAAAGAAACGAAGCGTTAGCTCCAACCGAAAAAGTGGAAATTACAAACATGAACGGCTGTTCTACAAAATAATTTGCTTACTTTAGCTTGAAAATTTAGACTACTAATAATTGAACAAAACAGAAATTATAACACAAATTCACACGGCATTAGACCAGCTCCGTCCATTTTTGATTGATGATGGAGGTGATATTGAATTTGTTGAAATTACAGACGATTTTGTTGTTAAGGTAAAATTGTTGGGTGCTTGTAAAAGTTGCTCAATGAGTACTATGACACTTAAAGGTGGCGTTGAGGAAACCCTAAAGCGTTTTATTCCTGAAATTAAAGAAATTATTGCTGTCGAAGAATTAAATTAATTAAGACAATTTTCCTGTTAAAATTTTCATCTCCATCATTGGGGATATTTTTTCATATAAAATATGATAAACGGCATCAACTATAGGTAAATCTACTTTGTATTTTTTATTGATTTCGTAGATTCCTTTTGCCGCATAATATCCTTCGGCAACCATGTTCATTTCAATTTGAGCTGAACGAACAGAATATCCTCTTCCAACCATGCTACCGAAATTTCTATTTCTAGAAAACTGTGAGTAAGCAGTAACTAACAAATCTCCTAAATAGGCTGATGAATTCACATCTCTATGAATAGGATGGATGGCATCTATAAATGCTTTTGTTTCTCTAATTGCACTTGCAATTAGCACCGCTTGAAAATTATCGCCATAACCTAACCCATTACAAATTCCACTTGCTACCGAATAAACATTTTTTAATATTGCAGAAAGTTCTGTTCCAAATAAATCATCAGATGTGGAAGTGTTTATGTATCTACAAGACATTGCTTCTGCTATGTATTCAGCAATTTTTTGATTCTGACAAGCTATAGTTAAATAAGATAAC
>PHDR01000404.1 GCA_002841035.1 Bacteroidetes bacterium HGW-Bacteroidetes-12
CAAAATAAGGTAATAGACTTAAAAGAACTATAATATATTTCTTTGATAGATTCATTTCTTCTTTTTTAAGAAAGCTATTTCATTTTTTAAAGAGGTAATGTCTTCATTTAGTTTAGAAAAGAAATCTTTAATATTTTGGTCAGCTATAATTTGTTGATTTTGTACTATTCCATTTGCAGTAGCTGCTTGGTTGTTGTATTGATTAAACACTTGTTTAGAATCAAAGTTTAGTATGGTGGATATATCTGTTTCTAACACTTTTGCAATGCTATTTAATTTAGTAATGGTTACGTCCGTTTCGTCACGTTCTATTTTAGAATAGCCTCCTAAACTCATTCCTAATTCTTTTGCAACATACGTTTGTGTAAAGTTACGTAACTCACGCAATTGTTTTATTTTCTTTCCTACACTCATAGTATATATTTTCTCTTTTTAGTTTAAAAATTTCTACAAAAATATACAATTTATAATTTTTTTCATTTTTATATTTGAATATCTTTAAGCTAAATTAGAAATTACTTTTTTAACCACTTGTTGAAATACAGTTAAATTAACCCGATACATGACCGTTTACCATTAAAAACCGACCGTTTATACATTAAACCACGCAGTTTATACAATGGTTTGGTTTTTATAAATACAATTAAAAAAGAGTGCTTTACCTTTGTTGCCTATTAACCTTTAAAACTATATAATTATGAAGAAAATTATCCTTAGCGTAGTTGCTGTTGTAGCAATGGCACTAACAAGTCCGTCAGCTGACGGTCAAAACAATGTATGGAGCTTGCCTCCTAATTATTATAAATTTGGGAATATTACTACAACCCCCTTACCGGCACCTGGAGGGCAGACAATACCCCTTTTTGATAATTACGATGGTTTGCCAGCTCAATTTAACCACAATGCGATGCAAGACAAAGACGGAAATTTGCTGTTTTTTGTGGTTGATGGAATATAAAATATACGTACTAAAAAATATTATTAATACGTTTTAATTCGTATCTTTGTAAAATAAAAACACGTATTATGGCAACAACAAAACTCACCCTTACGGTTTCGCAAGAAACCATTGTTAGAGCAAAAGAATACGCTCAGCAACAAGGCAGAAGTTTATCTGATTTAATTGAAAACTACTTAAAACTGCTTACTTCCGATAAAACAAACATAAAAACAAACCTCACACCTTTAACCAAGTCTTTAAAAGGTTCTTTTTCAGTTCCTAACGATTTTGATTATAAAAAAGAACTTTCGGACGAACTCACTAAAAAATACAGCTAGTTATGCAACTTGTTTTTGTCGATACCGATGTGTTAATTGATTTTTTAACCAACCGAGAACCCTTTAGCAGCTTTGCAGCGGAGTTGTTTAGCTTAGCTGAGCAGAAAGAAATTTCAATTTATATCACCTCATTATCATTTTCAAACGCTTATTACGTGCTACGAAAATTTGGAACACACGAAAAAATAATTTCTAAACTTAAGGAAATAAGGTTGTTAACTAAATTGTTGGAAGTAAATAAAACTTCGGTTGACTTAGCTTTAGCATCTAATTTTAACGATTTTGAAGACGCTTTGCAATATTACAGCGTAATTCAACATGGAAAAATTACTACCATTCTCACAAAAAATACGAAAGATTATCGTCATTCCGATTTTCCAGTATTAACTCCTGAAACGTATTTGAAGAGTAGAAACACTTAAAAACACATCGTTGATTTTTAGATTCTTCATGTTGTTTTGCTGCGAAAATAAAATTTTCGGCAAAACTGCATTCAGAATGACACCTAATGAGCTTACCTCAAAAGTGTTACCGTTCCTTTTTCAGTTACGGCTTCTCCTTTTTTTGTAGTGTAAGCAAGCACATAAAAATACGTGCCTTCCGAAGCTTTTTTGCCTGTGGTGGTGGTGCCGTTCCATATCGTTAGCTCTCCAAGGGTTGGGGATGGGAACTTCCAACT
>PHDR01000034.1 GCA_002841035.1 Bacteroidetes bacterium HGW-Bacteroidetes-12
TAAAGAAGCCAGACCTGAATCTGTTATATTTGTTAATGGAGAAATTTTAGACAATTCAGGGAAAGTTCCAGAGGAAGCGAAAGTAATATTGAAAAACACAAAAACCAATCAGGAAGTTGAAGCAGTAATAAATCAAGAAACGGGAGGTTATGTAGCAGTTGTTCGTGTAGATAAAGATGAAGATATTATGCTTACCGCTAAAAAGAAAGGGTATGCATTTACATCTCAACTCATTTCTTCCAACGAAATAGTAAAGGGAAAACCTATAAAAACAGAAAAAGTTGAAATTAAACCCATTGAAGTAGGAGGGGCATACAAAATAAATAACATTAATTTTGAAACCAATTCCTATGAAATTACGCCTAAAATTATGTTGGTATTAAATGAGTTTCTCGACTTTTTGAAAACCAATCCAACTGTTAAAATTAGTATTAATGGACACACCGATAATGTTGGTGACCCTGCAACCAATATGATTTTATCAGAAAATAGAGCCAAAGCAGTTTATGATTACCTTCTTATTGAAGACATAGATCCTTCTCGATTAAAATTTAAAGGATTTGGAGCAACAAAACCAATAACATCAAACAAAACAGAAGAAGGAAGAGCCAAAAATAGAAGAACAGAGTTTGTTATTTTGGAAAAATAATTTAATGTGTGAATATGTAAATGTGTGAATACCGAGAAGTCCCCTAGAAGTCGGGGAGGATAGGGACAAGTTGTGTGGATGCGTGAATTAATGAGTTAGGAGTTAGGCGCTAGGAATTAGTGTCATTCTGAACTAAATTTTATAAACTGAGGCACGAAGTTTAATAAAATGAAGTGATGAATCTATAACTACTTTCAACTTTATAAACTTTTAACTTTATGAACCAATACGGACTAATAGGAAAAAAACTTTCTCATTCATTTTCAAAAAACTATTTTGAAGAGAAGTTTAGACGAGAAAACATCAGTGCAGTGTATGAAAATTATGAACTAAATGAGATTAACCAAGTAGTAGAACTTCTTTCACCGCAAACTAACCTTCGCGGCTTAAACGTAACAATACCCTATAAAGTAACAATTATTCCTTTTTTAGATGAGTTAGATGAAACTGCAAAAAAAATTGGAGCTGTAAATACCATAAAAATAGACCCTGTTACCAAAAAAACAAAAGGATATAATACAGATGTTTATGGTTTCAAGCAATCTATAAAACCATTTTTAGAAAACCAACATCAACGAGCATTAATTTTAGGAACAGGAGGAGCATCAAAAGCAGTAAATTTTGTGCTGAATGAATTAGGTATTCCCACGTTGTTTGTTTCTCGAAACCCAACAAAGGAAAACGAGATAAGTTATCATGAAGTGGATTCAAACCTCATGAAGTCCTATTTTTTAATTGTCAATACAACACCATTGGGAATGTTTCCAGCTATAAACGACAAACCATTATTGAATTATGATGAATTAACTTCGCAGCATTTATTGTATGATTTAATATATCATCCAACCGAAACACTTTTTTTGAAAGAAGGAAAAATAAGAAATGCTCAAACCGTGAATGGGCTTTCTATGCTGAAATTACAAGCTGAAAAAGCGTGGGAAATTTGGTAGTTGAGAGAAATTAATCAATATGAAAATTTGTCGAAAAAAAATTAAAACATTTAGCCAAATACGCCAAATAGCATAGTTTTACTTTTTTTGAGGCTATAAAAAAATAACATTTAATTAAAAAATGAATTTTATTAGAACATTCGTTTTATTTGTTGTGATTGTCGGCAGTAATACACCTAATTTTTTTGCACAAACTAATTGGTTAGATAGTGCTTATGCTTATGAAGAAAATCAAGACTTCAATAAGGCAGAATATTTTTATTCGTTATATCTAGCATCAACTGATAAAGTTGATTCGCTTTTTATAGAAGTGCTTCTTAAAAAAGCTCGTAGTTTAAGAATTACTTTTAAAAATTATGAAGCTTTAAACACTACTTTAAAAGCAATTGAATTAAGCAAAAAAAACAACCATTCGGAGTTATTGTTTAAATCACAGATTCAGTTAGCCGATTTTTATACACTAACGCAACGAATTGATTTAGCTGATGAAGTTTTTAGTGATTTAGTTCCTTTAGAGGAATTTTCTCCTTTAACCGTTTGCACTTTCTTAAACAGAAAAGCTGCTTATTACAATCATATTGGAAAGCTAGATAGTGCCATAAAGTATTCAAATGAAGCTCTTGTATTGGCTAAAGAAAATAACTTCATTAATGCTCAAGCTACTATTTACAATGAATTAGGGAATATTTACGAACAAAAAAAGGAGTATAATACAGCGTTAACCTATTTTAATAAAGCGTTAGCACTAAATAAAGATGATAAAATCAATCACTCAAACACGTATTTGAATAAAGCTAAAATTTATTTCAATCAACAAGATTACAGGTTAGCCATTCATCATTTAGAAACTAATTTGAAAGATATTGAGCCTACCAACTGGTCGAATCTTAAGTGTGCTATATTGGAATACATCTCTAAAGCTCATTTTTTACAAAATGATTCATTAAATGGCTATAAATACTTAGCCGAATACCAAAAAGAAGCTAATAATTATTATTTAAGTAATCAGAATAAAACCATTGCCGAGTTGGAAACAAAGTTTAAAACCGAGCAAAAAAATGCAGAAATTACCAAGCAAAAAAACATTGTTCTTCAAGAAAAACAGCGACAAAAAACATTTTTCATAGCTATTATCTCACTTATCGTTTTACTTAGTGCCGTTCTATTTTTCTATACAACGGTTAAAGCTAAAAACAAACGCTTATCTAAATTACTGAAAGAAAATGAGTTTTTTGTGGGAGAAGCCAATCACAGAATTAAAAACAACTTACAGCTAATTGTTTCATTAGTAGCTCGTGAAAAAAATAAAAAAGAAAACGAAAATCATGATGCTCTCACCAATATTGTTTCAAAAATAGAATCTATTGCTACACTACATCAGCAACTTTATATTAATGAAGAAAAAAACAAAATTAACCTTAAAACTTACCTCACCGAACTTTGCAACAACTTACTTCCTCTGCTACAAGCCAAAAACATTGTTCTGGCAAAAGAATTTGATGATGCTTTATGCAGCATAGAAAAATCTGTATATATAGGCTTAATTCTTAATGAGCTAATAATAAATTCTTTAAAGCATGCTTTTATAGATAATTCCAACTCTAAAAAAGAAATACAGGTGCATTACCGAAACACAAATAACCAAAAAATAGAATTGATTTATGAAGACAATGGGATAGGTATTTCTACTAACGAAAAACCAAAATTAATTCATTTACTTTGTAAACAAATAAAGGCTGAATACCTTATTAAAAACAATAATGGTTTCTATTTTAAATCAGAAATTAAATTATAATACATGAACGCCATCATAGTAGAGGACGAATTAATTATAGCAGATCATCTTGCACAAATACTTACCGACATTAACATTGATGTTATGGAAATAATTGATAATTTAGATGATGCAAAAAAGAGCTTAAGAAATCCACCCGATTTATATTTATTAGACATTCGGTTGTCTAACAACCAAAATGGAATTGAATTTGGCAAACAACTTCAACAATTAAAAATTTCTTTTATTTACATTACCGCCAACAACGAAATTGAAACCTTAAAAAAAGCCATAGCAACCCAACCAGAAACATACATTACTAAACCATTTAAAGAGCAAGATGTTATTGCAGCAGTAGAATTAATTAAACTAAAAGTTAAAGATTCAAAATACTTACAAGTAATTACTTCTAAAGGCACAAAAAAGATTCCTGAAAAAGAAATTCTATACTGTGAGGCAGAAGGCTCTTATGTAAAAATAGTTACAGAAAATGGAACTTTTATACAACGCATGACGCTAAAGAAAACATTAGAACTGTTGGGTGATGATTTTATTAAAATTCACCGATCATTTATCGTTAATAAACACAAAATTAAATCTTATACATCTAGTTCTATTTACTTAAGTGAATATCAATTGCCTATTTCAAGAGCTTATAAAAATTCACTAATCAAATCCTAGTCTTTATCATTCACTACAAGAATCGGTTATCTGCAACATTTTTTCTGTTAATAATTTATTTTTATTTTAATTTGCTGATATGATTTTCATCATACATTACTTATAATTAACATCATATTTTAAAATAAACTAAAACCAAAAACTATGAAAAAAATTCTACTATCAATTCTTACTCTGGGAATAGGTGCTTTTGCATTAAATGCCCAAACATTAGATCAATCCAACACAGCCTCTACAAGTTCTACATGGCTTGTAAACTCTGGAGGAAACACTTCAAACGGACAATCTTTTACGGCAGGCATGAATGGTTTTATGAGTAGTATTTCCATTAATATTGACGCATCAAATTCATTTTTGCCAATTTTAGCAGGAGATTTTACTTTAACAATTAGGAGTGGAAATGGTTATGGAGGCACTATTTTAGGTGTTGATACATTTTCGGTAACAGGTACAGAACCAAGTGGATTTCTTAGTATACCTATAAAACCAAATACAGTAGCTATCACTACAGGCAGTAGTTACACCTATATTATTGATGAAATATCCGGTACAGGTCAACTTAATATAGCAGCAAGTTCTAACTCCTATGCTGGTGGTGATTTATATTCTCAGGTATTTACAAACCCTGCCACTGTAGATGGTACAAGTGATTTTATTTTTGAAACCTATGTAACTACTCCTAATTGTACTGTCGATCAACAGCATATTGGAACTGATACTCGTCAAGCATTAATAGGATCAGATTCCTTTTTAGAAGGACAATCTTTTAGAGCAGGTATATCTGGTCAATTAAATTCAGTAGATTTAGAACTTATTGCAACTAATGGTGGATGTGCCATTTCTAACATGAATGTTAAAGTAGAAATATTAGATGGTGATGGTTTATCGGGAACTATGCTAGCTTCTGAAATAGTTAGTCTTTCTACCAACTTCCCAAGAACTATGACTTCATTTAGTTTTTCTAATCCGGCAAGTATTGTTGCTAATCAACTATACACCATTACTTTTTCTTTAGTATCTGGTCAAAGTTGTGGTGCAGGAGAACCTCAACTCAACTGGTTTTATCAATTTCCATCTTCTTTTTCTAACTCTGGAGGCAGGCATTATAGAAATGGTTCGATGCCCTCTATGGGAGATGCGTCTTATTTTAAAACTTGTGTAAGTGCTTGCCTTGCAGACCAAGCCGTAGCAGCAGCACAAACAACCATTTGCAATGGAGATTCAACAACTATAAATGTAGGTTCAACAGAGGTTGGCGTAAACTATACATTAAGAAATGATGCGGACAGTTCTATTGTTGGTAGTGTTGTGGCAGGCACAGGAGCGGCTATTTCATTGCCCACAGGCAGCATAACTGCTACCACCACTTATAATGTGTTAGGGGTAAAGATGGGTTCTAATTCAGCAGTAGATTTATCAGGAACTACAGATGTTATTCAATTTACAAATCCTTTCTATACATACACCAATGAAATAACCATTGAATCTTGGGTTGATTTTAAAGGCTCACATCTTCGTGCTGGTCAAGCTACTGCAGGTGTTGATAACAATGCTTCTAATGTATGGCTTTGGGATGGAGGTGGTTTCCTTGTAAATGACAATGGTAGTTGGATGGGACTTCTTTTTCCATCATCTATTCCGTCCGGATGGGTACATGTTGCTACGGTTGCAAATGCATCAGGAATGTTTATTTATTACAACGGAGTATTAGTAGCATCAAACACTAGCGGAATTACATCTGGAATACGTAATACCTCAAATTCTGTTATAGATTTAGGTCATGACCCACGCTTTCCTTTATCTGTTAGGAACACTAATCACTCATTCGATAATTTTAGAGTTTGGAATACGGCAAGAACAGCTACCGAAATTTCGGATAATATGAATAATTGCTTAACAGCCGGAACACCTAATTTAGTTCAATATGCAGAGTTCGAAGAAGGAACAGGAACTACTTTATCTTCTTTAGTTGGTGTAAATGGCATCATAATTAACCCTTCTTCAGCTTGGATAAATGGTGTGTTTGCTTGTCCGTTATGTGAATTAGAGATGACGCAAATGGTTACCATTACAGTATTACCAGCCTTAACAGGAACAAACAATACCACAATTTGCAACAGCGATAGTGTAGTAATTAACGGCACAACCTACAATGCTTTCAACCCAACTGGAACAGAAGTATTTACCAATGTTGGAGCAAACAATTGCGATAGCACAGTAACCGTAGCGTTAAATGTGTTGCCTGCTATTGATAATACCACTACACTCAACGTAAACACTATTTCTGCCAACCAAACAGGAGCAACCTACCAATGGTTAGATTGCGACAACAGTAATGCAGTTATTGCAGGAGCAACAGCCCAAAACTATGTAGTTACTGCCACAGGCAATTATGCAGTTGAAATTACTACTGCTTCTTGTGTAGATACTTCGGCTTGTGTAAATGTAATTATTACAAGTATTAATGAGTTGAGCAAAAACAACGTGAACATTTACCCCAACCCAACCAACGGAAAGGTAACTATTCAGTTAGCAAACGCAACTATAACAACCGATTACAGCATTTATGCTATAGATGGTAAAATAGTAGCCTCAGGCACAACAAAAACCAACACCATAGTAGTTGATTTAAGCAACGAAAGTAAAGGCGTTTATTTTGTTAAATTAAACACAACAAATAGCTCAACAGTACATAAATTGATTAAACAGTAAATTAAAAGTTCATAGAGTGCCTTGAGTACTTAGAGTTAAAAGTTTATAAAGTGAAAAGCCCAAGCAGGAAAATTCCTCTTGGGCTTTTTTTTGCGAGTTCGAGTAGGTTTAATGCAGTGCTAACGGAATTGAACTGTATCGAGAACTTTAAAATTTAGAGTAAAAAAACCGAAAAGCGATGTGCGTTGAGTATATCATAAAGACACCCCAATCATTCCAAATAAAGCCAAAAAACACAAAGATGAAACAAGGAAAAAATAGTTGCTAATTAATGCAACAAAACAGAGGCATAATTCGTTGATGATAAGTTCTATTAGTTAACTATTAAAGAATGCATCAACACATCGAAAACTTTTGCAACCACATTCAACACCAAAAACGCTATTCCAACCACACCATTATTGCCTATAAAAACGATTTAGCACAATTTCAACACTATCTTATTAATGTATATCAAATTAATAATTTAAAAGAAGTTAAAACAACCATCATTCGGTCTTGGATAGTGGAATTGCTTCAAGAAGGAATAACACCACAAAGTATTAATCGAAAAATATCTTCGTTGAAATCGTTTTATAAATATCTTTTAAAAAACAATATCGTAGAAGAAAATCCACTCTTAAAAATAACAGCACCTAAATCTTCAAAGCGATTACCCGTATTTGTTAATGAAAAAGAAATGAATCAGCTTTTTACACAAGTAGAATTTAGCAACGATTTTGAAGGAATACGTGATAGATTAATAATAGAACTGTTTTATAATTGCGGAATAAGATTAAGTGAACTGATTCATCTTTCTATTTCAGATGTTGATACTTATGAACTAACAGTTAAAGTAATAGGAAAAAGAAACAAAGAGCGAATTATTCCAATAACCAATGCATTCAAAAAAAATTATACGATATACATTGAAGCAAGAGAAAAAACCAATCCAACAACAAATTATTTATTTTTAACAAAAAATGGCAAAAATATTTATGAAAAACTTGTGTATAGAATGGTAAATAATTACCTTAGCATCGTAACAACAGCAACAAAAAAAAGCCCACACATTTTAAGACATACATTCGCTACACACATGTTGAACAATGGAGCAGAACTAAATACAATAAAAGAAATTTTAGGGCACACCAATTTATCAGCAACACAAGTTTACACACACAATACAATAGAGAAATTAAAAGAAATATATAAACAAGCTCATCCACGAGCATAAAAAAAGGAGGTAATTATGAAAGTAAATGTGAAAATTAATTCTGTACATTTTGATGCAGATAAAAAATTAATAGAGTTTATTCATGAGCGTGTAAACAAACTTTCTCAGTATTATGATAAGATAATTGATAGTGAAGTGATACTAAAAATTGAAAACACATCGAGTTCAGATAACAAAATTGTTGAAATTAAGTTGGCAATACCAGGAAATGATGCCTTTGCAAAGAAACAATGTAAATCCTTTGAAGAGGCTACAGACACAGCTGTTGAGGCACTCAGGAGGCAGTTGAAAAAGCATAAAGAAAAGCTTAAAAAAGCCTAAATAAAAAAAAATAATATTATTGTTTGTTTAGAATAAAAACTTTTATACATTTGCAGACCTTTTTACGGAGAGGTCTGCTTTGTTTTATAGAAGTAGAAAAGAAGTAGAAAAAAGCCAGTATAGCTCAGTTGGTAGAGCAGCTGATTTGTAATCAGCCGGTCGGAGGTTCGAGTCCCTCTACTGGCTCAGTTCTTTAAAAAGATGAAAACACGTTGGGGAAATACTCAAGCGGTCAACGAGGACAGACTGTAAATCTGTTGGCTACGCCTTCGTAGGTTCGAATCCTGCTTTCCCCACAAGAAAAAAATTAGCGGGAGTAGCTCAGCTGGCTAGAGCATCAGCCTTCCAAGCTGAGGGTCGCGGGTTCGAATCCCGTTTCCCGCTCTTTTTTTTACTGTGTTTTCTATGTCGGTATTTTTTTAGCCGATGTAGCTCAGCGGTAGAGCACTTCCTTGGTAAGGAAGAGGTCACGGGTTCAATTCCCGTCATTGGCTCTTAATTATAAAGGACGTGAGTGAATTTATTTAATGAAGAAGAAGATAAAAAAAAGTAATATAGTAATAACAATAAATAACAATAAAACCCTAAAATCATGGCTAAAGAGAATTATGATCGTTCCAAACCACATTTAAACATAGGAACAATTGGTCACGTTGACCACGGAAAAACTACTTTAACAGCTGCTATCACTTCTGTTTTAGCAAAAAAAGGATTATCAGAAGTAAGAGATTTCTCTTCTATTGATAATGCTCCTGAAGAAAAAGAAAGAGGTATTACCATTAATACATCACATGTTGAGTATTCAACAGCAAACAGACATTATGCACACGTTGATTGTCCAGGTCACGCGGATTACGTAAAAAACATGGTAACTGGAGCAGCACAAATGGATGGTGCTATTTTAGTTGTTGCTGCAACAGATGGTCCTATGCCTCAAACTAGAGAACATATCCTTTTAGGTCGTCAAGTTGGTATTCCTAGAATGGTAGTTTTCATGAATAAAGTGGATTTGGTTGATGATGAAGAATTATTGGAATTAGTTGAAATGGAAATCAGAGAGTTATTATCTTTCTATGAATATGATGGAGACAATGTACCTGTAATTGCTGGTTCAGCTTTAGGAGCTTTAGAAGGTGATGAAAAATGGTCTGAAAAAGTAATGGAACTAATGGATGCTGTTGATTCGTATATTGAAATGCCTCCAAGAGATGTTGATAAACCATTCTTAATGCCAGTTGAAGATGTATTTTCTATCACAGGTAGAGGAACTGTTGCAACAGGTAGAATTGAAACAGGTGTTATTAATTCAGGAGAACAGGTTGATATTTTAGGAATGGGTGATGAGAAATTATCTTCAACTGTAACAGGAGTTGAAATGTTTAGAAAAATACTAGATAGAGGAGAAGCTGGAGATAATGTTGGTCTTTTATTAAGAGGTATTGAGAAATCAGATATTAGAAGAGGTATGGTAATCGCTAAACCAGGTTCTATTACTCCTCACACTGATTTCAAAGCTGAAGTTTATGTATTGAAAAAAGAAGAAGGTGGACGTCATACTCCATTCCAAAATAAATACCGTCCTCAATTTTATGTAAGAACTACTGATGTTACAGGAGAAATCTATTTAGAAGAAGGAAGAGAAATGGTAATGCCAGGAGATAACGTAACTGTAACAGTTAAATTAATTGTGCCAGTTGCATTGAATAAAGGATTAAGATTTGCAATTAGAGAAGGTGGTAGAACAGTTGGTGCTGGTCAAATCACAGAAATTCTTAAATAAAAATCATTAACTTTTATAAGTTTAAATCATAAAGGTATCCGTTAATTTAACGGATACCTTTCTTGACTTTATAAAATTGGTTTAGTTTTTTTAAACTAACTATGGATTTACGGGTGTAGCTCAATTGGTAGAGTAGTGGTCTCCAAAACCATTGGCTGGGAGTTCGAGTCTCTCCACCCGTGCAGAAAGACAAATAAAATTATGGCAAAAATAGGAACATATATAAAAGAATCGTCAGATGAGTTACTCAATAAAGTATCATGGCCAACATGGGAAGAATTACAAAGTAGCTCAGTAATCGTTTTGATTGCTTCTGTAATCTTCGCACTAATAATTTTTGTGATGGATACTACTTTTAGTAGATTAATGAAAGAAATTTATAAGTTATTTTAATTACTATGGCAGAGAATACAAAAAAATGGTATGTCGTTAGGGCGATAAGCGGTAAGGAAAATAAAATTAAAAAGTACATCGAAGATGAGGTGTTAAGAAATGGCTTGAGTCATAACTTATCACAAATTTTAATACCTACTGAAAAAATATATCAAATAAGAAATGGTAAAAAGATTAACAAAGAAAGAAGTTTTTTTCCTGGTTATATTTTAATAGAAGCTGATTTAAGTGGAGAAATGCCTCACGTTATAAGAAATGTGAATGGTGTAATAGGGTTTTTAGGAGCTGAAAAAGGTGGCGAACCATTACCTGTTAGAATTGCTGAAGTAAATAGAATCTTAGGTAAAGTTGATGAGCTAGCCGAAAGCGATGAAGAAATGACAATTCCTTTTGTTATTGGAGAAAATATCAAAGTGATAGATGGTCCATTTAACGGGTTTTTAGGAACTATAGAAAAAATAAACGAAGAAAAAAGAAAACTAGAAGTAATGGTTAAGATTTTCGGAAGAAAGCAACCGTTAGAGTTGAGTTTTCTTCAGGTAGAAAAAGAGAGTTAAAAAAGTGTAATTAATCGTATAAACTCAATATTATAATGCTTCCGATTGAGTGCGTACAAATCTAAATAGTAAACAAAATGGCTAAAGAAATAAGTGGATTAATTAAATTACAAATTAAAGGAGGAGCTGCAAACCCATCACCACCAGTAGGACCTGCATTAGGTGCTAAAGGTGTTAATATCATGGAATTTTGTAAGCAATTTAATGGCAGAACACAAGATAAACCAGGTAAAATTTTACCAGTTGCTATCACTGTTTATGCTGATAAATCCTTTGATTTTGTAATAAAAACTCCCCCTGCCGCTGTACAATTAATGGAACTTGCAAAGTTGAAAAAAGGTTCACCAGAATCTAATAGACAAAAAGTTGGAACTGTTACTTGGGATCAAATTAAAGCAATAGCTGAAGATAAAATGATAGACTTAAATTGCTTTAAAGTAGAATCTGCAATGAAAATGGTTGCAGGAACAGCTCGTAGTATGGGGTTAAAAGTAAGTGGGAATTTTCCTGCATAAAATAATTTTTTAAATAGTATCAGCAATGGCTAGATTAACAAAAAACATGAAAGAAGTTTTATCAAAATATGATGCTGAAAAGCATTATACGTTAGATGAAGCGACCAAAATTGTTAAGGACATTACATTTACTAAATTTGATGCATCTGTTGATGTTAGTATTCGTTTGGGTGTAGATCCAAGAAAAGCTAATGAAATGGTTCGAGGAACTGTTGCCTTACCAAATGGCGTAGGTAAAGATGTGAAAATATTAGTGTTATGTACTCCAGACAAAGAAGCTGAGGCTAAACAAGCAGGTGCTGATTACGTTGGTTTAGACGAATATATTGATAAAATAAAAAACGGATGGACTGACATTGATGTAATTATAACAATGCCAAGTGTAATGGGTAAAGTTGGTGCTTTGGGTCGAGTTTTAGGACCTAGAGGATTAATGCCTAACCCAAAATCAGGTACAGTTACAATGGAAATCGGTAAAGCTGTTACAGAAGTGAAAGCTGGAAAGATAGATTTTAAAGTTGATAAATTTGGAAACATTCACACTACCATTGGTAGAGCATCTTTTGAGCCATCTAAGTTGGCTGAAAATGCTAAAGAATTGTACCAAACTATTCTTAAATTAAAACCTTCATCAGCCAAAGGAACTTATGTAAAAGCAATTACATTATCAAGTACCATGAGCCCAGGTGTTAAAGTTGAACCAAAATCATTTTAGTTTAACTAGTAAATAACTTAACCTATAAAGCAATGACAAGAGAAGAAAAAAGTCAGTATATTGATGCATTAACTGAAAAGTTAAATAATTCAACAATATTTTATTTAGCAGATATTGCTGGCTTAAATGCAGAAAATACTTCTAGACTTAGAAGAACATGCTTTAATGGTAACATACAATTAGAAGTAGTTAAAAATACCTTGCTTCAAAAAGCATTTGAAAATGCAAAAGGTAACTACGAAGATTTATATGTATCACTAAAAGGAAATACATCTATTATGTTTTCAGAAGTAGGTAATGCACCTGCTAAAATCATAAAAGATTTCCGTAAAAAAAGTGATAAACCATTACTAAAAGGAGCATATATTGAAGAAGCAATTTTTATCGGTGATGAGAATTTGGATTTATTAGTAGCTATTAAATCAAAAGAAGAACTTATCGGAGATATTATTGGACTACTTCAATCTCCTGCTAAAAATGTTATTTCAGCACTTCAATCAAGTGCTGGTGGCAAAATTGCAGGAATAGTAAAAACTTTATCAGAGAAATCTGAGTAATAATTAACAATTAATAATAATTTAAATTCTAAAAATAAAACGAAATGGCAGATTTAAAAAAACTTGCAGACGAGTTAGTAAACCTAACTGTTAAAGATGTAAACGAATTAGCAAAAATACTTAAAGATGAATACGGTATTGAACCAGCTGCTGCTGCTGTAGCAGTTGCAGGTCCAGCTGCTGGTGGAGATGCTCCAGCTGCAGAAGAAAAAACTGAATTTGATGTAATCCTTAAAGCAGGAGGGCCTTCTAAATTAGCAGTAGTTAAATTAGTGAAAGAACTTACTGGTTTAGGTCTTAAAGAAGCTAAAGATTTAGTTGATGGAGCTCCAAAACCACTTAAAGAAGGAGTTTCTAAAGATGAAGCAAATGCACTTAAATCTCAATTAGAGGAAGCAGGTGCTGAAGTAGAAGTAAAATAATTTACTACTTCAAACAAACTTAGGTTTAGACTTTTGTGCTAGTTTTTAGCACAAAAAGTCTAAACCCTTTTGCT
>PHDR01000405.1 GCA_002841035.1 Bacteroidetes bacterium HGW-Bacteroidetes-12
AAAATTCTTTTCCTTTTATCAAGTCGATAAAAGCTTTGTCTACTTCTTCTGCATCTTGAACCTCTATTTCATAATCATCTTCAAACACCAAGATGTAGATGTTTTTATGTGAATATGAAATTTCTGAATGTGCTAGCTTAATGTGAGTTACTTTATCAGTCATTTCTTTTAACAAGTGCATAAAAATTGTTTTCTAATTCCAAATAACCTTGATTGTAGCAAAAGTAATAAACATTTCCTGTTTTGGTTGTATAAATAGAAGTGAAAAGGTTGAAATCGAAATCTCTATCTACTAATTTCTGTTTAGTTATTTTACATTTGTCTATTGGATTAAGTTCTTCTAAAATACGCCAATTTTTCCTCAATCTATTATTTGTATTTCTAATTAGATTTGTAGTGTCTTTATTAATTTTATTATTGAATGCATTTCGACAATAATCTGAACAGAATTTTTTATCTGCTCTTCCTGAAAATGGCTCATTACATTCTATACACTTTTGTTTTTCCATATTCAACACTATTTTTATTTGATTATGAAGTGTAAATTTAATTATTTAATTCATAAACCCAAACATGATTTATAATTTCTAAATCATGTGTTTTAATATGTAATGCGTTAATTTTGTCGAAAAAGGGATTTATGAATAAAATAATAAGTGCTTATCTATCTGAAAAAAAAGTATTGAGTTTTGCTACCTCTTTAAACAATATTCCTTATAGTGCAAATTGCTATTATGTTTTTGATAATACGGATTATGTGTTGCTGATTTTATCTGACGAAAACACTAGGCATATTAAAGAGGCTGTTGAGAATAAAAATGTTGCTGGAACTATTACAACTGATGCAAAGACTATTGTTCAATTACAGGGTGTTCAGTTTACGGGGAAATTTATAATTCCTAATGAAACACAAAAAGAGCAATTTTATAAAGTTTATTATAAAAAATTTCCTTTTGCAAAAGCAAAACCTTCAAAAATTTGGGGCATATCTCTTGAATATCTAAAAATGACAGACAACACGCTTGGTTTTGGCACAAAACATTTATGGGAGCGAAAATAATTGATCATTTAATTATCACTTCGATTGCGGTAACACAATCACTTCGGCTAAGCAATGAATGAGGTATCTTTTTTTTGTTGCCACTTCTTCACACAAAATTCGGGTTCTTCTTTTTTCCATTTTTTTGAACATTCTTTTATTTTCAAGAGCAAATATTGCTCCTTCTGGAATTTCCTTTAAAAGCAATGCTGGAGGGGTATTGTTATATTTTTTCAATGTTTCAACCAGTTTCATATCTACTTGAGATGATGCGGGAGGGTTTTGTAGGTGTTTAATTAATACTTTTTCTAAATCAGGAGGAAAAACGCCTCGTTGTAGGTGAACGTGCATCAATTTTGCAAATTCGGTTTTCCATTCTTTACCGTGCGATTTTGGTTCATTTTGATGTTTGTCCCACACTAATAGGTGAGCAAATTCGTGTGTAAGTGTAATTAAAAATGAATATTTATTGAGGTTGCCATTTACTGATATTCTGCAAGGTTTTCCATTAAAAGCATGTCTGAAATCACCTAATTTTGTAGTTCTTTTTTGGGTTATTTTCAATAAAAAAAAGCGTTGTTCAAACCATCTTTTTAAGATAGGTAAACTGGCTTCGGGTACATATTTACCTAATATTTCATATTCTTTTTCGGTCATTTATGGCGTGGTTCTATAATTAGATTTATGTTTTTGTTATTTCGGGTTGTATGATTATTTCTGCCACAAAGACACTAAGACATGAAGTTTCACAAAGATTCATTCGTGCTTCTTTATCTCATTTTTTTTCAAATAATCTATTATTTAGTGTGAAATTAAATAAAAATCTACACAAAATAATTCCGATAATAATAATCGGTTAATTTATAAAGCCCACTTTAAGAAAACATTGTA
>PHDR01000035.1 GCA_002841035.1 Bacteroidetes bacterium HGW-Bacteroidetes-12
GCCGTATAAATTCCATCAACTCTTGTTCCTTTTAAAATCACTTCGGCTTCAATTTCAACAGCACGTAAACTTGCCGCAGTATCGGTAGTAAAAAACGGATTTCCTGTTCCTGCACCAAAAATTACAACTCTGCCTTTTTCTAAATGGCGAACGGCTTTTCTTTTAATAAAAGGTTCAGCTATTTCTTTCATTTCGATGGCTGTTTGTAATCGGGTTTCCACATTAATTGCTTCCAAAGCTGCTTGTAATGCCATACTATTAATTACAGTAGCCAACATTCCCATATAATCTCCTTGAGTTCTTTCCATACCTCCTTCAACAGCTTGTATTCCTCTAAAAATATTTCCTCCTCCAATAACAATAGCTACTTGCACGCCTGTTTCAACAACTTCTTTAATTTCCTGAGCATAAATGGCTATGCGGTCATTGTCTATTCCAAATTGTTTGTTTCCCATTAGGGCTTCGCCACTTAGTTTTAGAAGTATTCTTTTGTATGCCATATAAAAAGTAGTTAGTAGTTAGTAGTTAGTAAAGTTCGGATAATGTTTTTTAAAAATAAAGTTATTTTAACAGCATTTATAATAATAGTATAGTTTTCTTACTAACACCTAATTACTAACACCTAACACCTTTTTTTTAAATTTTTAAGCAAAAAAAAAGAGAAAATTTAATTTTCTCTTTTTTAAAAATATTTATCCAAGCATAATTCGCTTGAAGCCTGTAACGGCTAAGTCATTTTCTGTTTCTTTCAGAATTTGAGCAATGTTTTTTTTGTTGTCGGTAATAGAATCTTGATTAAGTAGCGTGTTTTCTTTTAAGAATTTTTTTACTTTACCTTCGGCAATTTTATCAACCATTGCTTCTGGTTTTCCTTCTTGTAAGGCAATTTCTCTTCCTATTGCCAATTCGTGTTCAATAACTGATTTATCAACGCCATTTTCATCAACAGCAAGTGGATTCATTGCAGCAACTTGCATTGCAATTTGTTTTCCTACTTCGTTTACTTTGTTACCAATTTTATTAAAACCAACAATAGAAGCCAATTTATTTCCTGGGTGGTTATAAGCAATAGTTGTTTCAGCTTCAATAACTTCATAAGCAGAAACTTCAATTTTTTCGCCAATAACTCCAGTTTGTTCAATAACTTTTTCAGCTATTGTTAGTGTTTCATTTCCAAATTTTAGTGTTTTTAATTCGTCTAATGAAGCAGGATTTTTTTCTATGGCTGCATCTAAAATTGTAGTTGCAAATTTATTGAAGTCAATGTTTTGAGCAACAAAATCTGTTTCACAATTTACAACTACTAAAACGGCTTTCTTCCCGTTATTAGTTGTTTTTGCAAGAACTAAGCCTTCGTTAGCATCTCTATCACCTCTGTTTGCAGCAACTTTTTGTCCTTTTTTTCTAAGTATATCAATAGCAGCTTCAAAATTTCCATCAGCTTCTACCAATGCTTTTTTGCAATCCATCATTCCAGAACCAGTCTGTTGTCTTAATTTATTTACGTCTGCAGCAGTTATGTTTGCCATGTTTTATGTATTAAAGGTTGTTAATTAGTGTTTGTCTATAAAGTCGAGAGGCTGAACTATAATGTTCGAGTTCGAGGCTTTCGAAGTTTTGAAAACCAGGAGTTTACTTTCGTAAATGACTGATTTTTAAAACAAGAATAACGAAGAAATCGGACATTATAGACAGACTCTAATTAAGCTTTTGTTTCTTCAGAAGTAACTTCTTTTATTTCTTCTTTTGCAGCTTCTTTAGGTGCTTTTTCTTTTGTTTCTTTTGTAGCTTCTTTATCTTTTTTTCTATCAGCTAATCCTCTAGTTACGGCTTCTGCAACAATAGAGATAATTTTATCAATTGAGCTAGAAGCATCATCATTTCCTGGAATTGCAAAATCTACTAAAGTAGGATCAGAGTTAGTATCTACTAAAGCGAAAGTAGGAATGCCTAATTTTTTTGCTTCAGCAATAGCGATATGTTCTTTTTTGATATCAATTACAAAGATAGCTGAAGGTAAACGCGTTAAATCAGCAATACTTCCTAAATCTCGTTCTAATTTTTCTCTTTGACGTTGGATTTGAAGACGTTCTCTTTTCGATAACGTATTCATCGTCCCATCTTCCACCATTTTATCAATAGTAGCCATTTTTCTTACCGCTTTTCTAATAGTAACAAAATTGGTTAACATTCCACCAGGCCATCTTTCAGTAATGTAAGGCATATTGGTTGCTTTAATTTTTTCAGCAACGATTTCTTTTGCTTGTTTTTTTGTTGCAACAAACATTATTTTTTTACCCGATTTAGCAATTTGTTCTAATGCCGCACATGCTTGTTCAAGCTTTGCTGCTGTTTTATGAAGATCGATAATATGAATACCGCTTCGCTCCATAAAAATATAAGGAGCCATTTTGGGGTTCCATTTTCTTTTTAGGTGACCAAAATGAACACCTGCATCTAATAGTTCTTTGAAATCTACTTTTGACATTTTTTTAATTGTTTACATTCCTTAATAACTTCAATCTTTAAGTAGCTCGCAATTGCGAAGTCTTAAAAATTTAGATACTAAACAATAGGTTATAAAAATTCCGATTTGTTCGGAAATAGTTTTAATCTTAACGCTTACTAAATTGGAATTGTTTACGAGCTTTAGGTTGCCCTGGTTTTTTACGTTCAACCATTCTAGGGTCTCTTGTAAGTAAACTATCTACTTTTAGTAATGCTCTGTTTGCTTCATCTGATTTAACTAAGGCTCTTGATATTGCGTGTCTAACCGCTTCAGCTTGTCCTGTTATTCCTCCACCAAATACGTTTACTTTAACATCAAAAGTATCTTTAGTGTCTGTTGCAACAAATGCTTGTTGAATCTTTCCTTGTAAAACAGTGGTTGGAAAAAATACTTTATAGTCTTTTTTATTTACTGTTACATTTCCTTTTCCTTTTGTAAGGTAAACTCTTGCTACTGCAGTTTTTCTTCTTCCTGTTGCGTTAATTACTTCCATGGATTTTATTTAAGATCAGATAATTTAATTTCTTTTGGTTGTTGTGCTTCTTGGTTGTGAACGGCTCCTTCATAAACATAAAGGTTTCTGAATAAAGCACTACCTAATTTGTTTTTTGGCAACATTCCTTTTATCGCTTTTTCTACCATAAATGTTGGTTTTTTTGCCATAACATCTTTTGCTATTGCTATTTTTTGACCACCTGGATATCCTGAATAGGTAATATATTCTTTATCATCCCATTTTTTACCAGTTAATTTTATTTTTTCTGCATTAATAACAATTACGTTATCACCGCAATCAACATGAGGTGTAAAATTGGTTTTGTGCTTTCCTCTGATTAAACTAGCAACTTTTGAAGCTAATCTTCCTAAAGGTTCGTTTTGTGCATCAACAAGTACCCAGTTTTTGTTAACTGTAGCTTCGTTTGCTGAAATCGTTTTGTAACTTAATGTATTCACGTAAATCTGTTTTGATTACTATTAATAATATTAATATCCCTAAAATGGGGCTGCGAATTTACGACATTTTTTTTGATACAGACAAGCTTATTTTAAAAAATATTTTTTTTATTTTTTTTTATAGGATTGTTTTGCTTTAAAAACATAAAATTATTTTTTTTGCTTTTTACCGTCTAATGTCTTAATATCTTTATTCTATCGTCTAGTTAATAGCAAGCAAAATGCAATATACAGCGTGTTGGCAAATGTTTTAATAATTTCCAATCAAAGATTCGTAGGGAATGTTTAATTTTTCGTGCAAGCTTCTAATCATATTAAGAGAAAGCTTTCTTTTTTTGCTAAAGATTTCAGAAACCCTGCTTTTGTGCCCTATGATTTGAGCTAATTCCTTGTTTGACATTTCCATTTGTTCCATTCTGAACTTAATTGCTTCAATTGGGTCAGGGGCTTCAATTGGATAATATTCTTCCTCATATTTCTCTATTAATAATGATAATAGCTCTGCTTCGTCTCCGTCTTTTGTGTTAGCTGGAGCGTGAAAAATTTTCTCAAATCTATTTAAGGCTTGATTGTAATCTTCTTCTGACTTAATAACTTTTACTTTCATAGTTTCTAAATTTTTTCTGCATCAATTTTATTATATTGATTATGAGTTCCAATAAATCTGACAAAAGCCCATTGTCTTTCGTAGTTAATTTCAACAATAAGTCTGTACTTATTACCACAGATGTTAAAGACAACTCTACCACTTTTTAAAATACTTGCTTTTGTATATTCAGATTTAATATCCGTTGGGTTTGTCCAATTTGCTTTGGATGCCTCCTTGTACCATGTTTTAAGTTGTTGTTCTGCATCATTATGCTTTTCCCAAAACTCACGCAATATCTTTTTTGCAAAAACTCTCATTAACTGTCAAATTTTACGACAAATATATGAAAAAGTTACCAATATGGTAATTTCATTTGTAGTTTAAATTCAGTAATTCTTTTCTATATTCACCAAGCATCGCTTCATTGCTATTTGTTTTTCGTGAGTTTCGCTACACTGACCGCTATCTAATACCTTACTATCTATCGCCTAACATTCAGTGTTTTAATATCAAAATGCTGTTCAAAAAATTCATCACACCAAAGACAAACATTTTTAAGTTCTCCACATCGTTTTTTTGCATATTGTTCGGTAATACCTATGCTTTCGCCCATTTTGTATGGATTTCCTTCATTTAATGCTTGAAAAATTGGAAGAACAGCCACTCGTTCTAAAACAGCACTAATTTTTTCGGAACGAGCATCGCCTAAAGGGTCTTTTGTGCCTGGACAACAAGGGTTTATTTTCCATAATTGTATGGATATTTCTTGAGGAACGGAATCATTCCCTTCTAAAAAACCAATTGCTCCAGAAAGTATAGCACAAAAATTATGTTCAGGGTCTTTTTTCCAAATATCTTTTTCTAACGCTCGTCCACGAGCCCAATTTCCGCCTAACCACATTTCTTCGGTGGCTCCCCAATATCCCCAACTTAATGGAAAATGGTTGAGGTAGTTTTCTTTTTTCACCAAAGGTTCTTTTTCTTCGCCATTCACGTTTCTGCTTTCAAATAAATCGGCTAAAACCATTAATCGGTTTCCCGCTGCTTTGTGGTAACGGTCAATGCTGGCTATGTCAAATCGTGTTACGCCTTTTTCTATTAGGGTGTCTAAAATTTCTTCGGTTAGTAAATCTCCATTGGTTTGAAGCATAATTTGGGTTTCATTACCATATTTTTCTTTGAGTTTATCTAAAATAAGATAAAGTTTTTTTCGTTCTGCCAAAGGCTCTCCGCCCGAAAGGATAACCCGTTCAACGTGTTGAGGCAAGTTGTTAATAATTTGCAAACATTCTTCTTCTGTTATTTTTGTGCCTTTTGGCCCTGAGGAGTTATAACAGTGGTCGCATTTATCATTACAAAGCTGCGTAAAAACCCAATAAATAGATGATATGGTTTCAAATTTGTTCATTTTTTTATAGCTTTTATCGTGAAAATATAGATTTCACTTTCTGTTGTAATTGTAGTCATTTCATCCAAAAACAAATCCACTTTTCTTTCTTCTAAAACAGTAATAGAACTAAAACCTACATTTTCTAATGCTTTTACATAGTTATCTATAAATAGAATTCCATTTAAACAACCTGTATATTGTTTTATTTTTTCAATTAATTCAACATCGTATTCTTTTTTTGTGGCTATATCTGAAAAGCAAAATACGCCTGTTTTTTTTAACACCCTAAATGTTTCTGAAAATGTTTGTTGAATAGAAGATACTAAACTAAATACACCATTTGAGATAACATAATCAAAATAATGATTTTTAAATGGCATTAATTCTATATCTCCCAACACAAACTCAGTGTTTTTGATTTTATTTTTTTCTGCAATTTTAGCTGCTTTAGTTATAAGTTCTTTTGTAATATCAATGCCAATTATTTTACCTACATTTCCTAATTGATGGCTTACGATAAAACAATCAATACCTGCTGCACAACCTAAGTCTAATACAAAATTGTTTTTTTTGAAAGAAATATAATCAAAAGGAAATCCGCAGCCTAATCCTAGATTAGCTTCATCTATATATCCCTTTTTTAAAAGGTATTTATGTTGTATGGGATGATAAATACCTTTACAAACAGATTTTCTTTGATTTTCAACACCTATTTTTTCTTGATTAAAAATAATGGCGGCATATTCTTTTTGTATAGTTTCTTTGAGTGGGTTCATTTTTATGAAAATTAAATAGTTATGCCATAATTTTCTTTTGGTATTTCAAATTTACCTTCAGGTCTGATGCCACACATCCATTCAATTAAATTATCGGTATAATTATCTAAATGCGTAATTTGTTGAACACCATGTTCAACAATTGGATCGAGGGTTGTTGCTAATAATATGCCTCCATATTGTGTCGTTTGCCAAGTAATAATTTCTCCATTTGGTTGCTTTTGAATTACTTGTGCGTTATTAGGTATTGAGGTATAAACACCATGTGTATGCCAACAAGCGTGTCGGGCAGATAATCCTTTATAAACGGGGTGCGTAAAATCAGTTTCGCTAATCGGTGGCTTGGTTGGGTTTTCAACCCACCAATAATTGTTAACAGGTCTGTCTTCCCATTTGGCTTCGAGCCATTTGGATGAAGAATCGCCTTCAACAAAAACTTTTTTTCCTTTGGCTAAAAAGCCATAAATAAGTTCTTTTTTTTCACTTATTGCATTTTGATTGGATTGAAATGGAATTAGTAAACCATCTAATCCTGCTAATAGGTTTTCATTAAAATCATGGATATAAATGAGTTGAATAATCTCAACATATTTTGGTGCTGTAGCAAAAGTGTAATGACTCCATACACCATTAAAAAGTAATCCTATTTTTTTCATATTTAGTTGTTTATGGATTGTTTAATTTTATTTTGAATGAATTCTAATAAATTTTTATAGAGTATTGATATGTCGTTCATAGAATTATTATCGTTGGTTGTTTGATAGGTAATATCAGCGAGAGGTCCGCTTGCTGTGGCTATAATTATTCCGTTTGTGGTAGTTTCATCTAAAATTATTATGGCTCTATTCCATGTATCTTCTAATAGTATTTCGGCATCAGTTGCCGGAATAATATATCCGCAAGCCCACCAACCACTTATTCCTTTGGAGAAAATTAATCCATCTATATTTACGTTTTTAAATAAATTTCTTCTGTCGCTTTTTATTTTATATCGAATATCAATAGTTTTTTTAGAGTTATCCATTACCCATCGGCTACCTGGAAGCCAGTTGGTAAACCATCCATCAAAACAAAATAATGTTTTTCCTTCATCTAAAAATTGGTGTATTTTATTTTTTATTTTATAAAGGGCTATGTGATCGCTTCCGTTGGGAATAATTAGCAGGTCGAACGATGAAAAATATGGATTAAAATCTCTTGTAATTTCTATTATGGAGTATGAAATGGTTTTGTTGGATTTATAATAATAATGTAATCCTTCTAACCCATTTGATATAATTGCCGCTTTTATTTTCATTTGTAGTTATTTATTTCATTCTATTAATTTTTTCCAAAATTCAATTTCTTCTTTCACACCCGATTGGGCGTTTGTATAAAATTCGTTTTTGTTGTTATAAATTTTAAAATATCCTTTATCCATTTGCCCAATTTCATCGCCCATAATTAGTGCTTCTTTTAAATCGTGGGTTACAAAAAGGGCTGATATTTTAAATTCGGTGGCTACTTTTTTATATAAATTTTGCATTTCTGTTCTTGTTTGGGCATCTAAACTTCCAAAAGGTTCATCGAGCAACATTAGTTTTGGGTTTATAATTAAAGCTCTCCCAAAAGAAACACGTTGTTTTTGACCGCCTGAAAGCATTTCGGGGATTTTGTTTTTGTGTTCGGATAACCCTAATTTTTCTATTAATTCATTGGTTTTTTCATTTATTATTTGAGGAGCTATTTTTCTTATTTTTAAGCCAAACGCAATGTTTTCAAACACACTTAAATGCGGAAAAAGTAAGGGTTCTTGACTTAAATAAACGGTTTGCCGTTGTTGGGGCTGTAGTGCAAACATATTCTCCTCATTAAAAGTAAATTTTCCGTTATCCGCCACTTC
The DNA here is from genome assembly GCA_002841035.1 of Bacteroidetes bacterium HGW-Bacteroidetes-12. GTDB lineage: Bacteria > Bacteroidota > Bacteroidia > Flavobacteriales_E > Vicingaceae > BRH-c54. Next base: position 8,101 of record PHDR01000035.1, read on the forward strand.
TAAACCTGCCATTATTTTTAGTAGCGTTGTTTTTCCGCACCCCGATTTTCCTAAAACACTAAGCGTGGTGTGGGGTTTCATACTAAACGAAACATCGGAAAGCACAATTTCTTTGTTGTATGATTTTGATATGTTTGTAAGGGTAATCAAATTAGTTTAAAGTTTTTAAAGTTAAAAGTACTTAGATGTTAAGAGTACTTAGAGTGCCTTGAGTATTTAAAGTATTTAGAAGTTAAGAGTACCACAAAAGTAAATAAAAAGCATTAAATTTGAATAACCTAAAATTGCCCACTTGATTTGAGCCAATGTTGTGTATGTGGATTGTTCCTGATAAGGAATATTACATTTAATTTCGCTCAAAAAGTTTATTAAACTGATTAAAAATTCGCTGCATCACTCTTAGTTCGTCTGTAACGATTTCTGCCGTACCAGTCATTTCGGGGGTAAAAGTCAAGAGTTTGTTGTACGAACTGGTCATGTCGTTGGATAAAGTTATTTCTACCTGATAACTGTTTTCGTTAGGAATTTCAGTCAGTTTAGAAACAACACCTTCTAAAAATCCAAATTCGTAAGAAGGATAATTGCTGAGTTTTATTCGTGCTTTCTGCCCTGTTTTAATTTTGCCGAAACCCGTTGCAGGAATGGTTGCCAAAGCGATGAATTTTTCGTTGTTGGTAGTAATGGCAAACAACGATTTTCCCGTTTCAATGTATTGATTTTGATGAATTTTCTCTAACCAAACCAACTTACCCGAAGGGGAGGAGATTCCATCGCTCGTTGCCTTGTGGTTAGGAAAATCATCCCTCTCTATTTGTTTTAACTTTGGAGTAGGTCCGAGTAATAAAGCAATGCCTTCTTCGGTGTGTTCGTCAGCATTGTTGCCTATCCAGTTTTTTATAAAATCTGCTTGTGTATATTTTAATAAACCGTGAGCAGGGTCGGAAATCCTCACCCCAACCCTCTCCTTCGGAGAGGGAGTTCCTCCGCTCAATGCCCTTTTTATAGCGAAAAAAAGTTTTTTGAGTACGTTCACTCCCCCTCCTTCGGAGGGGGTAGGGGAGGCTTTATACACCACTACAAAATGTTGCTGCCGACGAGTTCTTAACATTGGAAAACGACTAATTGTATTTCAATAATCGTAAATTTGCAAAAAATATAAATTTATGCCAACATCATTAGTTACTGGAGGAGCAGGTTTTATTGGAGCTCATGTTACCAATCATTTAATTAAATTAGGACACAAAGTTATAGTTCTTGATGATTTAAGCGGTGGGTTCGAAGATTATGTGAATGAAAAAGCAATCTTTATTAAAGGGTCTGTTACCGATGAAAATTTAGTAGCTCAATTATTTATTGATTACAAGTTTGATTATGTTTATCATTTAGCAGCTTATGCTGCCGAAGGGTTGAGTCATTTCATACGCAGATTTAATTACAATAACAATTTAATAGGAAGTATTAATCTAATTAATGAGTCTATCAAACATAAAGTGGAACGATTTGTTTTTACATCTTCTATTGCTGTTTATGGGGCATTAACTCCTCCAATGCGAGAAGATATGCATCCACAACCCGAAGACCCTTATGGCGTTGCAAAATATGCTGTTGAGCTGGATTTAAAAACTGCACACGAGATGTTTGGATTGAATTATACCATTTTTCGTCCACACAATGTTTATGGCGAATATCAAAATATTGGAGACAAGTACAGAAATGTAATAGGAATTTTCATGAATCAACTGATGCAAGGAAAATCATTATCTGTTTTTGGTGATGGAAAACAAACAAGAGCCTTTAGTTATATTGATGATGTTGCTCCTTACATTGCCAATTGTGTGAACATCCCAGCATCGTGTAATGAAATTTTTAATATTGGTGCCGACCAAGAATACACTGTTTTAGAGTTAGCCCAAACCATACAACAATCTATGGGAATTAACCAGCCTATTTTACATTTAGACCCAAGAAACGAAGTGGTTCATGCACACGCTGACCATACGAAAGCAAAAAAAGTGTTTGGCATTCAATTTTTTACATCTTTAGAAAATGGGGTGGTTAAAATGGCAAATTGGGCAAAAAAAGCAGGAGCAAGAGAAAGTTCTAAATTTGAAAACATAGAAATTACCGAAAAATTACCACCATTTTGGGTGGGTAACTAAGATGACAAAAATACTTTTTTTAACGCCTTACCCTTTGAATTCAGCTCCAAGCCAACGGTTTAGGTTTGAGCAGTATTTCCAGTTTTTTGAAAATGAAAACATCAACTATGAAGTAAGCTCATTTTTAGATGAAAAAACATGGGAAATTTTTTATAAAGAAGGTTATACACTGCAAAAAATAGTTGGAATACTAAAAGGTATTTTAAATAGGCATTTCATTCTTTTCTCCCTGAATCAATATGATAAGTTATTTATTCATAGAGAAGCTTGTTTGATTGGTCCTGCTTATTTTGAATGGTTGTATGCCAAAGTTTTTCGGAAAAAGATAATTTATGATTTTGATGATGCCATTTGGATTAAAGATGTGTCGCATGTAAATAAAAAATTAAGCTGGTTGAAATTTCCGAATAAAACAGAAAAAATCATTGCCTATGCAACTACTGTTATAGCTGGAAACAACTATCTGGCAAACTATGCGTTACAATTTAATAATAACGTGAAAGTGATTCCTACCACTATTGATGTCACCTATCATTTTTCTCATAAAGTCATTAAACAAAATGAAAAAATAAGAATAGGTTGGACAGGAACAATAACGACCAACAATCATCTTAAACTTTTATTTCCAGTGTTAACTGAACTAAAAAAGAAATATCCACAAGTTGAATTGGTGATGATTTCAAATACCCCTATTGTTGATTTCACTATTGAAATAAACTATTTGAAATGGGATAGAGAAACTGAAATTAATGATTTATCGAGTTTTGATATAGGAATAATGCCTTTACCAAATGATGAATGGGCAAAAGGAAAATGTGGGTTTAAAGGACTGCAATACATGGCGTTAGAAATTCCAACGGTAATGTCGCCAATAGGAGTTAACACAGAAATCATTCAAGATGGTATAAATGGCTTTTTAGCTAAAAATGAACAAGAGTGGATAGAAAAATTATCTATACTAATTGAATCGAAAGAACTACGAGAAAAAATAGGAAAAGCTGGAAGAAAAACTGTTGAAAATAGATATTCTACTGAAGCCCAAAAAGAGGTACTCCTTAAAATTATACAAGAATAATTTTAGTTCTTTGTGCTGGCTTTTTGTTCGTCTTTTGCAATGTTATAAATTAAAAAAAGAGCTGTTACAAAAAGCAGTTGTGCGGGCATTTTATATCTTGATAAAGCTCCGAAATTATAGGAGCTTATCCCCACTACTACTCCGAAGATAACAGAGAATACCATCATAAAAAAAATGTCTTTATTTTTAAAAATGATACTAAAAAACCGACCTCTTAATTTTATTAACAAGTACATAACGAACATAAGTAAGAGAAAACTTTCAACGGCACCAATTAATGTGGGAACATTTCTAATTTCCGAAAGGTAAGGCCTAAAAAAAGTAACATTAAAGGATTTTGGAGCTGCTTTTAAATAACCTGTTGGAGTAAATTCAATTTCGCCTAAGGTGTAGCCCGACTGGTCTTGTGTTGTGGCTAAATATTCATGCCAAGATTGAAATCCTTCCAATGTGTTTTGAAGTTTATTCACATCATATTTTCCAGCCCCTATCGAAATGTTTCGCAAAACAAAAAAAGTGCTTACTGAAATGGTAAGAACGATTAACGGAATTAATATAATACGAATAAAACTGCCTTTTATTAAATTTTTTAAATTAGCTTGCCCCCAAATTAACAAACTTGGTAAAAGAATATATAAGATATACGGTTTTAGCACAATAATTAAATACGAAGCAAAAATGCTTATAAATATGCTAAATAATATTTTTCGTTTAAAAATAAAAATATTTGAAAACGCATAAATCATCCAACCCATGCAACTCATGGTAACAGTATCTTTTAATACACCAGAACCCCAAAAAATGATAGAAGGAATCATAAAAAAACTTATTAATAAATGCCAACTATACTTAGGATAAATTTTACATAAGTTGGAGTAGGCCATCCACAAACCAACAAATGAAATGGCAGAAAAAATAACGGTTGTTGAACCATAAGAATATAAACCTAATATGTTTATTAATGAAGTTATTTTAACTAAAATCCACACATCTCTATCATTAATAAAATCAACTGTAAAATAACTAAGGTTATCACCACTAAGGTTTAAGTTACTAAAATTTGTAAACAACAATTCAAAACCCCTCAGAGGGTTATTGAAAAAAACTCTAGAAATATCATCTGCTCCTTTAAAATAACTCAAGCTATCTCCCCCTTTGTAATAATAGACAGTTAGAAGAGCAAACATAAAACCTCCAACTACTTTTGCTGTTAAGCCTAAAATAAAATACTTGTATTCTGGATTTTTTTCAATTTTTATTCTTTTATAATGAAACGCAAGAATATAAATAATAGCAAAGAATAATATAGCTAGACAAATATCATAAACACCAAGGTTAAGGTTATAATAAATAATATTTTCTTCTGTTAACATTTATTTTATACAAAATTGTTTAACCCCATCACAAACCAACTCCACTTCATTTTCTGCCAACCCATAAAACAAAGGAAGTCGAACAATTTTTTCGCTTTCAGATGCACTAAAATCACACAAGCCTAATGTTGGGATTACTTATTATAGTCCTTTATTTTTTAAAAAATCTAATGCTATTTTAGTTAAAAAAACTTTTACTTCTTCATCGGTTGGTTGGTGTTCTCCCACGTAAATAACCTCTTCTTCATAACTCACATCGTTATAATACATCAATTGTTCAATAAAATTTCGGTATCCAAAAAGGGTAGCGTTCTCCGTATTAAACAATTTCGTAGCTGTTTTAATAATATCTTCCAGCTTTATACCATGTTTTAAAATAAAATAAAGGTCAACATAATCTTTCCATTTAGCTCTTCCTCCAAGTGCAAATGCTTTCATGGCAGCTAATGTTGGTAAATCGGGCATTTTTATACCTGATATCGTTTCTTTTACTGGTATTTTAAAATGAAAATTAAAAAAAGTTAGTTTTACGCCATTGATAATAAAATGAGCTTGGTCTTTACTCTCAACAATAGAAACAATTTTATCAGGAAATTTAGA
>PHDR01000406.1 GCA_002841035.1 Bacteroidetes bacterium HGW-Bacteroidetes-12
ATTCGCAATTTGTTGATAATTTACTCTATCGTCAAAATTAAAACCAAAGAAATTGGTTTTACTGCCATTAGCACCGTCAAAAGAAACTTTTCCGTAATAGTCAGTAAATCTATATGGTAAGCCTTCTTCATCAACATATTTGTAAAGAGTTTTTGATGTTTGATCAAGGTATGAATGTTTTACTGACATTATAAATGATGAACTATTACCTCCATCTTTTGCTTGCTTTTTAATAGGTCCTTCAAGCAATATTTTAGCAAGAAAAGGGCTAACACTGAGCTTTCCTGCTATACGTTTTTTATTTCCATTGCGAGTAGTAATATCCATAATTGAAGATATTCTGCCACCATATTCAGCTCCAAAACCACCTACGTAAACATCTGCATTTCGCATAATATCAACATTAAATACAGAAAACAAACCTATAGAGTGAAAAGGGTTATAAATTATCATTCCATCTAACAATACTTTGTTTTGAATAGGAGAACCACCACGAATATATAATTGTCCTCCTTGGTCGCCTGTGAAAATCACTCCGGGCAATACTTGTAGATATTGAGCGAGATCGGGAGTGCCACCAAATGATGGAAGGCTTGAAATTTGCTTCGGAGAAATTTTAGTTACAGATGTTTTAGTTTCTGTTTTTGCCTCTTGTGCTTCAGCTGAAATATACACAGTTCCTAAACTTATTGACGATTTTTTAATGCGTAAATTTTTAATAATAACCTGACCTGCTGTTAGTGTTATTTTTTCTTTAAGAGTATCAGATCCAAGATAAGTTACGGTAAGGATATATTCTCCTGGAGGAATTAAAGAAATAGCAAAATAACCATTTACATCAGTTGCTGCACCGTGAGTTGTACCTAAGAGGTAAACATTTGTGAAAATTAATGATTCGCCAGTTTCTTCTTCATACACAAAACCACGTATAATAGCTGTGCTTTGAGCCCACGAATTTGAAAGTAGCAAGCTAAACATTACGATAATGATAAATGCTCTGTAATTCATATGTTAATAATTTTGATTTTAATAGGTCATATGGAACATCCAAATTATTATCATTTCTTTGCTTGCCTCGTAACGAAGTGTATCGGGGTGTGTACGTTAGTACATGAATGTTTCAACAATTGAACAATGAAACAATTGAACAATTTGTTCAAAAATTCATCCTATTATATTTCTACAATATCAATTACAAAGCAGATTGTAGGGTTTTCGTGCAAGCACTAAATATTAAATTACTTTGACATTTACTGCGTTTAATCCTTTTTTACCTTCTTGTAACTCAAATTCTACAACATCACCTTTTTTAATTCTGTCAATCAATCCGGAAACGTGTACAAAGTGTTCTTTGTCTGAGCCTTCTTCGCTAATGAACCCAAATCCCTTAGCTTCACTGAAAAATTTTACTGTACCTTTATTCATTTTGAAAAGTTTAAATAATTAATAAGACGCAAAGTTAGTATTATATTATTTCATTTAATAATTTTTTGCATTTTTTTTATTCTTGTACGCAATAATCTGTATAACAATGTATATTTGCGAAACTTTTTGTCCCGATAAATTGGGATGAAATTATATTAATAAAAATTTTTAGAAAATAATGAATATAACAATTGATAAAATCAAGGATTGTCTTCGTCAGGTTTTATATATGAAAGGTGGTGATAATATCATAGCATTAGATATGGTGAAAAATATACGTTTGGAAGACAATAAAGTATTTTTTAATATAGAAGTATCTGAACGTAACGAAAAGATTGAGAAAATTATAATCTCTCAAAGTGTAAAAAAGATAAAAGAAACTTTTGAAGATGATATTATCATTGAAGAATCACATATTACCGTAAATCTTCCACAGGCAAATATGTTTTCAAATATAAAAAATATTATTGCTGTTGCTTCGGGGAAAG
>PHDR01000407.1 GCA_002841035.1 Bacteroidetes bacterium HGW-Bacteroidetes-12
AACAGGGTCTTAAGAAAGGAACATGTCTGAATGTTAACTTCCCTGCAATTCCTATTAACGAAATTAAGGGCATTAAACTTTGCAGGCAACACATGGGAACATGGCGTGAGGAGTTTGATAAACGTACCGACCCGAGGGGAATGGAGTATTTTTGGTTAACAGGATACTACCATAACGAGGAGCCTGGTGCAACTGATACCGACGAGACTGCCCTTTCGCAAGGGTATATTTCAGTAGTTCCGGTTAGTATCGATTTAACTGATAAAGATGAACTTATGAGATTTAAAAAGACATCATTTTTAGAGAGTAACTTCTCAAACCAAATGGAATCCAAAAAGATAAAAGAATAATTTTCTACTTTGTTTGTCAGGTTTAATTCAAAATTGCATCTTTATTGATTATTAGTAATTAAATCTAATCTGGTGAAAAATCGATTTGACAATACATTATTAGGCGTTGTAGTTGGAATAGTTGCCACTATAATCTCATTTTTTATAATTGTTAAGTATATCTATCCCTTTGAGTTTTACGATCAATCTTTGCGCAGTTTATGGTTGTATATAATTGGTCCTAAGATTCTTAGTCTTGGAGCAATACCAAATTTGGGATTCTTCTTTCTTTTTATCTACACAAACAAGCTTAAGTCGGCAAGAGGCGTTTTGGGAGCAACCATATTTATTGCGGTAGTTGTGTTCGTTCTAAAGCTAGTTTAGAATTTTCTACTCTGTAAAGAAACTATGAAATACTATATAATTGCTGGTGAAGCTTCTGGTGATCTTCATGCTTCGAACCTTATGAATGGAATAATGAGTATCGACTCAGATGCACAATTCCGTTTCTTTGGTGGAGATTTAATGGCAAAGCAAGGAGGGGTTCTTGTTAAGCATTACCGTGAAATGGCTTTTATGGGTTTTTGGGAAGTGATAAAAAATTTACGTCAGATTTCTCGAAATCTTAAACTTTGCAAGGATGATATTTTAAACTACAATCCCGATGCTGTAATATTGGTTGACTACCCAGGATTTAACCTACGAATTGCAAAATTTGCCAAGCTGGCTGGTTTTAAGGTTTTCTATTACATATCACCCAAAGTGTGGGCATGGAAAGAGTCGAGGGTAAAGGATCTAAAGGTTTTTGTTGATAAACTTATTGTAATTTTTCCCTTTGAGGTTCAGTACTTTAAGGAAAGGGGGATCGATGTAATTTTTGAAGGAAATCCTCTTAATGACTCTATCGGTAGAGCAAGTAATAGCGATGATTTTCTTATAAGCAATAATCTTTCCTCTAAACCAATCATATCTCTTCTTGCTGGAAGCAGAAAACAGGAGATCAAGTACAATCTTCCTGTAATGTTGTCGTTAGTAGATATGTTAAAAGATTTTCAATTTGTAATTGCTGGTGCTCCATCATTATCTATGGAGATATACCAACCATACATAAAAAACAAGGATGTTAAAGTTGTTTTTGGTAAAACTTATGATCTTCTCAAAAATTCGTCTCTAGCTGTGGTTACTTCTGGCACAGCAACCCTCGAGGCTGCAATGCTTAATGTACCCGAAGTTGTTTGTTATAGAGGAAGTTTTTTATCAATGATTATTGCATGGATAGTAATAAAGGTTAAATATATTTCCTTGGTAAATCTTATAATGGATAAAGAAGTTGTAAAGGAATTAATTCAATACAAACTTAGTCCATCATCCTTGCTTAACAAGGTTAAATCTCTTTTGCCAGGCCAACCAAAGAGAGAGAAAATGCTTCAAGATTTTTCAAACCTAAAACATATGCTAGGTGAATCGGGAACTTCAAAAAGAGTGGCAGGAAGAATAATTGAATATTTGAAATCGTAAACTAATTTTTAATTCTATGAAGCGATACATATATTTTCTTTTACTTATAGGTGTTTTTGAATATTC
>PHDR01000408.1 GCA_002841035.1 Bacteroidetes bacterium HGW-Bacteroidetes-12
ATTATTTAAAGAAAAACCTATTGATTTTGAAATTAAATTACTAAATTTGACAAATATTAAAGCAAGAAGTTAAACAACAACCTTGTGAAACTTAACACACACTAATATAAAAATAGAATTATGAGAAACTACATTTTAACTTTGTTAATGCTCTTTAGTTTAACAACTTATGCACAACAAACAATCAACGACAGTATTTTCCATAATGGAATTTATCGAACTTATATTTTATATGTTCCCGCAGCATATTCAGCATCGAATTCTGTTCCTTTAGTGCTAAACTTTCATGGTTATACAAGCAATTCAACAGCTCAAATGTTTTATGGTGATTTTAGACCTATTGCCGATACAGCTAATTTTATTGTTGTGCATCCCATGGGAACTTTAGATGGCAATAACCAACCTTATTGGAATTCGGGCTGGGGAGGAACAGTTGACGATATTGGTTTTACAGCGGCTCTAATTGATTCATTATCGGCTCAATACAACATAAATCAAAACCAGATTTATAGTACAGGAATGTCTAATGGAGGTTTTATGAGTTATACGTTAGCTTGTTCATTAAGCAATAGAATTGCTGCCATTGCTTCTGTTACAGGAACCATGAATGCCAATCAATCGTTATCTTGTAACCCTCAACATCCAATGCCAGTAATGGAAATTCACGGAACAGCAGACGGAACTGTTCCTTATAATGGAGCTGCAGGAATGTCTTCCATTTCAAACACACTTAATTATTGGACAACTTTTAACCAAACAGACGTTCAGCCAATTTTCAGTAATGTTCCGAACATTAATCTGGTTGATGGATGCACAGCAGAGCATTATGTTTATAAAAACGGAACAAATGGCGTTGAAGTTGAACATTATAAAATAATAGGAGGAGGGCACACTTGGCCTGGAGCTCCTGTTGTTGTTGGGGTTACTAATTATGATATAAATGCATCAGAAAAAATATGGCAATTTTTTGCAAAATATGACTTGAATGGGAAAATTATTTCTACAAATATAAATGATGAATTAAAAAACTCATCTGAAATCTCCATATTTCCAAATCCATCAAGCAGATTTTTGTATATCAATTCTTCCGAAAAAATAAATGCTCCAATTAAAATTTATGATGTAACAGGGAAATTAATAAAAACCATAGCTTCCGAGCAAACAGTAATTGATTTAACAGCTCTTGAAAAAGGTATTTATTTTATTCAATTTACTCAAAGTAAAAAAATAACAACAAAAAAGTTTATAAAGAATTAACCTCCGTTTTTCACTACTTTTGAATTTATGAATAATCATTTAAAAGCAAAACTAGAGTTAGCAAAAAAAAATCTTAAAGAAAACCAATTATTGGCATATAAACTTAAACGAAACAAGCCAAAAAGTTTAGAAGACATCACCCACAAAGCTCATGATGATGCTTTTGAAAAAATAGATTGTTTGCAATGTGCCAATTGTTGCAAAACCACTAGTCCTGTTTTTTATGATAGAGATATTGATCGATTAGCCAAGCATTTAAAAATGAAATCGGTTGAATTTATTGCTCAATATTTATATGTCGATGAAGTTGGTGATTATATTTTAAAAACAGCCCCTTGCCCTTTTTTAGACTACGAAAATTATTGCACGGTTTATGAAAATAGACCAACTGCTTGTAAAGAATATCCGCACACCAACCGAAAAAGATTTTATCAAATTTTAGATTTATCGCTAAAAAACACAGAAATATGCCCTGCGGTGGCATCTGTTTTTGAGCAATTGCAAAAAACTTATGCCTGAATAAATAAAACGTCTTTCTCACGACAAAAAGATACAAAAAAAAACATACTATGTAAAGTTATTTATAATCAATTAATTATTAAATTTAAACTTTATTATTATGAAAAAAATTGTACTAAGTATGGCAGTTTTAGCGT
>PHDR01000409.1 GCA_002841035.1 Bacteroidetes bacterium HGW-Bacteroidetes-12
CCTGTTACTAAGTCTTTATGCATACCCATCAGGTAAAACTCCCATAAATGAACTGTGCTAAACAATAAGAATATAATGGTTAAAAAACGGGTAGCTCTATGTAAAGCAATTACTGCAAACAAACCAATCGCTGCTCCAACAATAATTCCTAGGCTAAGAATTGACTGGTCTCCGGTTTTTGAAAGAATAAATAATGATATACCAAAGTAAAATCCAAAACCAATGAGAAAAGCGAGTATTTGTTTTAAAGCACCTGCTTTGATTTTTAGGTTTTGGTAGAAGAAAAACCATGCTAAAAACATAAATACAAACGAAATTGACTTAATAGCAGACATTGATATGAGCATAGGGCTGTTTTTGACATCTTGTAAACCAACTTCATGCACATGGGGATTCTTAAAAAAATAAGTAATTCCCAAGAAACAAGAAATTGCCACTATAGAATAGGTTAACCCATAGAATAACTCGAACCGATGAAAAAGCTTGGTGCGGGAGTTTGATTTACTAAAAAAACCCCTTAGTCCAATAATTCCAGCAACAGTAAAGACCACACCCTCAATGATAAGATCAACCTGGGCGGGATGGTTCGCAGTTTTTAAAATAGCATAAGCTGCCAATGTAAAAGCAAGTGATACAATGATTTGAATACTAAAATTATTAATCCGTTTCATAATATTTTTTTTATATTAATACTAAAATGTAAAGAAATACAGAATAATATATGTTGGCAGTTGAGCGATTTGAGCACATGCCAAAGCTTTAACTTACTGCATTAAAAATTCTCCATCAATTATCAATAATTTTACTCCATTAACACTAGTTGAACGATGAGAGCTCAGGTCATCAGTGACCACGTATGACATTCCTTTTGTTAGTATTGATTTGGAACCATCGTTAAGTTCACTCACAAAATCACCTTCTAGACAATGTACAATATGTCCCTTTGCACACCAGTGGTCGGCTATATAACCTTTTGAATATTCTACTAATCTTATTCGCAGTCCTTCATATTGCATAGTCTGCCAATAAGCAATGCCATTTTCCCCTTTATGTTCAGTTTTCGGGATGCTTGTCCAATCAATTGTTTGAAATGGAATATTCTTGCTATTCATGTTAATTGTGTTTTAAATTATCAATTTCTTTATCGGTGAAAGAATAGGATTAAACATCGTATTAAATTATTTTAGAATCTCTTTAACTGCTACTTGCAAGACGGGGTCATTGTTTTTAATAATGTCAATTATTGTAGGTTTAACTTCAATATCTGGTGTTATTCCAAGACCTACAAACTCTCTACCATCAGGGAAGAAATCTTGTTTTGTACAAACCAGCGCAACTCCATCGCCAGGTAGATTAAACATAATTGGATTCCCGCTACTCCCTGCGGTTTTTGCACCAACCATTTTGCCACGATTAATAGTAAGAAAGTCTACACAAAAATTCTCTGCGCAGGAAAAAGTGCTTTCATCGGCAAGCAAGACCATTGGATTGGTGTAGATGATTCTATTATCAAAAGGTATTTCCTCATATTCTTCCGATTCGAACCATTCTATATTACTGCCCCAACTCCTGTGAGCGGCGATGTTATTGGGGGATCTCCATTTACCGGTTTTAAAAGGTTTATTTGTGAAATGTTTAAGAATATATAGAGAAATATCGGTCCAACCGCCGACATTTTCTCTGACATCGATTATTAATCCATCAGTAGGGAGGATCTTTTTGTAAATTGAGTCAAAGTCCATCTTATAACTTTTGATACCAACAAAATTATTTATTTTAAGATACCCAATATTATTAGCAATTACTTTAAATTCTAGTGGATTAGCACTTAGCATTTCCTCTTCCATTATCCAGGGCTCCCGGCAAATTGAATATGTTACCTGGTTGCCAT
>PHDR01000036.1 GCA_002841035.1 Bacteroidetes bacterium HGW-Bacteroidetes-12
CACATCTTTATTTGCTCAAGATAAAGCCACAATTAAAATTGCTAATGCTTTTTTTGAAAAAGAAAATTTTGAAGAAGCACTTCCTGAATACTTAGAATTACTTAAAAGTGATGAAGAAAACATGCTTTATAATTACCGTGTTGGGGTATGCTATTTAAATACGAACATTGATAAGTCTAAAGCAGTACCTTATTTAGAAAAAGTAGTCAATTCAGAAAAACCTAATTTAAAAGCTTATTATTTATTGGGAAGAGCACATCATTATTCATATCGTTTTAATGATGCTATTGTGATGTATCAAAAGTTTAGAGAATTAAATGGAACAGGGATAGATTTAAATGATATTGAAAAACAAATAGAATATTGCTATAATGCCATAGAAATAATGAAATTTCAGTTAGACGTAACTTTTAAAAACTTGGGTCCACAGATTAATTCAAAAGGGCCAGATTATTATCCATTTGTACCTCAAGATGAATCTTTTATCGTTTACAACTCAAAAAGAGATGATGGAAGTGCCAAAATGACTAATGGGAGTTATTTTCCTGAAATATATTTTTCAAGAACAAAAAATGGAGAACTTTCAAAAGCCAGAAAATTAGATCAAAATATAAATATGCTAGATGGTTCGGAAGAAGTTGTTGGCTTGTCTTCCGATGGTAGATTCATTCTTTTTTATTTTGAAAACAAACTGCATTATGGCGATTTATTTATTGCTGAATTGGAAAATGACAAAGTAATCAACTTAGAGAAGTTACCAGCAGAAATTAATTCATCTAATCACGAAATAGCAGCCTCAATATCTTCGGAAGGAGACGAAATTTATTTTGCAAGTGACAGAGATGGTGGTTATGGAGGGGTTGATATTTATGTTACTAAAAAATTACCTAACGGAAAATGGGGAATAGCCCAAAACTTAGGGGCTACAATAAATACAAAATTTGATGAGGATTTCCCTAACATATCAGCCGATGGAAAAACACTTTTTTTTAGCTCAAAAGGGCATACCAGTATGGGAGGGTATGATATTTTTAAAGCCTCTTGGGACAATGTAAAACGAACTTGGACAACAGTTAAAAACATAGGATACCCTATTAATACTCCTGAAGATAATATGAATTATCGTGAATCTAAAACAGGTAGAACAGGATATATTTCGGCTTTGAGGGCAGGAGGATTGGGTGATTTGGATATTTATAGCGTAACTTTTAATGAAGTTGATCCTGACTATACAGTAATTAAAGGGTACGTAACTTGTTCTGATACAACACAAATTCTTAAAAATGTAATGATTTCGGTTTTAGATTCACAAACAGATGAGGAATATGGTTCTTATTTGGCAAATCCAAATACAGGAAGATACATTATCATCCTTCCACCTGGAAAATTTAATCTTTTAGTAGATGTGCCAGATCACAAGGTTTATATGGAAGATATTACTATTTATGGAAAAGATGCTTTTAGAAGTACTATTTCTAAAAACATAAAGGTAGAGAAAAAAGAATAGATTAAAAAAATACTAATCCAACTTCATTTCAGGAATATTGCCTTCAATAATGAGTTTACCAGCGGTTGCGGCTTTTATTTCTTCTATCGATACACCTGGAGCCCTTTCTCGCAAATAAAAAGCATTGTTTTTAATTTCTAAATACGCCAAGTTAGTAACCACTTTAGTTACGCAACCAACACCTGTTAATGGAAGCATACATTCGGGCAACAATTTGCTTTCACCAGCCTTGTTGGTGTGCATCATGGCAACAATAATGTTTTGAGCAGAAGCAACCAAATCCATAGCACCGCCCATTCCTTTTACCATCACACCTGGTATTTTCCAATTGGCAATGTTGCCATTTTGAGCAACCTCCATAGCACCCAAAACGGTTAGCTGAACGTGTTGCCCTCTAATCATAGCAAAACTTGTTGATGAATCGAAAATAGAAGCACCTGGTTGCAAAGTAACGGTTTGTTTTCCTGCATTAATTAAATCAGCATCTTCTTCGCCATCAAAAGGAAAAGGTCCCATTCCTAATATTCCATTTTCCGATTGAAACTCTACTGTTATTCCTTTTGGGATATAATTAGCTACCAATGTTGGTATTCCTATTCCTAAGTTTACATACCAACCATCTTTTAGTTCTTGTGCAATTCGTTGTGCAATTCCGTTTTTATCTAACATAATTTTATTATTTTAATAATTTGCAATCTTAATTTTTTTTCCTACAAGCATATTTTTATATTTTTCATCAAGTTTACTTTCCCAACCAATTAAGTATCTTGAAAATGAACTTATTTCAAGAGAATCTATACTTCTATAGGAAAAAGCCATTATTTCGTTAGGAAATTCTTTCATAGCAAATGCCATTTGTTTTTTTGTTTTTTTATTTTTATCAAAAGGTGATCGATACAAATCTTTCGCTCCAAATAAATGAAGGAATTCATGAGCAATAGTGCCTGGATTCTTATAACTTACTACGCCATATTCAGGATTTATATCTTCACTTGCATGAAGTACAACAGAAATTTCATCGGTATGGGAATTATTTATAAAATATAAAATTGCAATATTATCAGTTTGATGAATATTTTTCAATCTTGCAATTAAATTTTCTCTACCTTTTGGAGTTATTTTATTCTTTGTAATTATAGATGTGTCAAGCCCGTAAGTTTTGGTTGCTTCTTTAGCTATCTTATCAGCCCAAGTATCTAACAATTTAATTCCATTAACTCCAAGCACAGTAGCTGAAAGTGTTTTTCTTGTTAAATTAGCCTCAATAGGAATAATATTATTATTAGAATGATAATCTAATTGTATAGATAAAGTAATTCCATTTTTTTTTGCTTCATGTTCTATCCAATTAGATGCTAATTTTATTGAATCAATGGTAGAATTTATATCATACTCCGTCCATATACCAGTATATTTTGAATCAACAAAAATGGCATATAAAACAACATTTCCTATTAATTTTTTACAAACATTATTATTAACTGATGCTATATGATAAACCATATCCTTTTCAGTTTTAATTTTTTTTGTATGACATGATAAAATTAACACAGAAAGAGTTAATATTATTATTTTAAGAAGCATAAGGAATATTTTTTTACTATATTGCTACATTGTTACATTAACCAATTGCTACATTGTTAAGATAGTGTGCGAACCGTTCGTTGTTCAATGCGTTTTTCGTAATTTTTTCCTTGAAAAATCCGTTGCACAAAAATCCCTGGTGTGTGAATGTGATTGGGATTAAGCGTGCCTTCGGGAACTAATTCTTCTACTTCGGCTATGGTAATTTTTCCTGCTGTTGCCATTACATGATTAAAATTTAATGCGGTGTATTTAAAAACTAAATTTCCAGCAGTATCGCCTTTCCAAGCTTTTACTATGGCAAAATCGGCTTTTAAGGCTGTTTCTAAAATGTGTGGTTTACCATCAAAAACACGTACTTCTTTACCTTGGGCAACTTCGGTTCCATAGCCAGCAGGCGTAAAAAACGCAGGAATACCAGCTCCACCAGCTCTGCATCGTTCTGCCAATGAGCCTTGTGGAATTAAATCTACTTCTAATTCGCCACTAAGCATTTGTCGTTCAAACTCATCGTTTTCGCCAACATAAGACGAAATCATTTTTTTAATTTGTTTTTTTTGAAGCAATAATCCTAACCCAAAATTATCAACCCCAGCATTATTAGAAATACAAGTTAAATTTTTAACACTCATTTTTACTAATTGTGCTATGCTATTTTCAGGTATTCCACATAAGCCAAAACCACCTAACATCAAGGTCATTCCATCTTTTATCCCTTTTGTTGCTTCTTCAACATTTGCTACTACTTTGTTTATTGCCATCTTTTTTAGTTTATTAAGTTCGTAAAGTTGAAAGTTCATAAAGTTAAAAGTTTGTAAAGGTTATAAAATTAAAACACTCAACACTCATCACTCACCACTCACCACCCATCACCCATCACTCAAACTTACCAAGCACTTCCATCACCATCATTAAAATTATTTTTTAAGTTGTATTCTTTGCAGTTTAATTCTATGGTTAAAGGGGTTTGAGGACGCTCAAAATCGCCACTCGAAATTTTTAATTTGTTGTCGGCATGTACTTTTTGCATGTAGTAGCCCCAAATGGGTAGTGCAGTGTTTGCACCTTGTCCCATATCAGTTGTGGCAAAACGAATGCTTCGTTCATCAGCTCCAACCCAAACGCCCGTAACCAAATCGGGCGTAATACCCATAAACCAACCATCAGAATTGTTTTGTGTAGTTCCTGTTTTTCCAGCAATAGGGTATTTGTGTCCAACATAAGGGCGAGATTCTGTAATTCCACCTCGTAATCGCATACCTGTGCCTGCGTGATACATTGGGTTTTTACCTCTATTTTTTCTGTAGTCTCCAACACATCTATTCGTTTCACCATCAACTACACCTTTCATTAAATCTAGCATCACATAAGCAGTTTCTTCGCTCATCGCTTCATTGGTTTTGGGTCTGGTATCAATAATTACGTTGCCAAATTTATCTTCTACTCGGGTGTACATGGTTGGTTCAATAAAAACACCCTTATTAGCAAGAGAAGCCATAGCACCAACCATTTCATAAACAGATAAATCGGCAACGCCTAAGCACAAAGAAGGCACGGGGTCTAAATGGCTTGTAATTCCCATGGCACGAGCTTGGTCAACAACTGCTTGTGGTCCAAATTGTTTCATAATGTAAGCAGTAATTGAGTTCATGGAGTTGGCTAAGGCATATTTTAAAGAAACTTTGCAGCCTGTATTGTAACCGTCAGAGTTTTTTGGCGTCCAGCTTTGTAATATACCAAACTCTCCTTTGTGGAAAGTGTAGGCGTTATCAGGCACTTCGTAGCAAGGTGAGTAGCCGTTTTGAATAGCCATTGAATACACAATAGGTTTAAATGTTGAGCCTACTTGTCTTTTTCCTGTTTTCACGTGGTCGTAAGCAAAGTTTTGAAAATTAACGCCTCCAACCCACGCTTTAATATATCCTGTGTGCGGATCTACCGACATTAATCCTGCGTGTAAAAAGGTTTTATAATATTTTAATGAATCTAATGGAGATAAAATTGTGTCTATTTCTCCTTGATGAGAAAACAGTTTCATTTTAACAGGCAGTTCAAAAATAATAGGAATGGAATCTTTTTTTACTGCATAGCTTTTATGTCCGCAATCTTCGGCTGAGCACACAAAATGATTGCCTTGTTTTTTTATGAAATCGCCTCTTCTACCGCAATTAGCACATTCTTGTCCTGTTAATATTCGATAGCGAGGAGTGCCTTTTTCCATATTATCCAATAATTTCAGGTATTGTTCTTTAGAAATTTTATTGTCGTAAGGATATTTAGCAACTCTATATTTTTTCAGGTGTTTATCAAATTGTTTTTGAAGCGTTTTGCCAATATATTCTTGAACTGCAAATTCTGCATATTCTTGCATTCGATAGTCAATAGTGGTATATATTTTTAGTCCGTCTTTATAGATATTATAGGGTTTACCATCTTTTTTAGCATAAATTAGATTGCCTTTTTCGTCTTTTTTTGTGAGTAATTCTTGAAGTTCAAGCCGTAGTGTTTCTCTAAAATAGGGAGCAATTCCTTCTTTGTGGTCGACCACTTTATAATCTAAAACGATAGGTAAAATGCGAAGTGAGTCATAATCTTGTTGAGAAATAAACTCATTTTTTTTCATCTGCGAAAGCACAACTTCTCTTCTTTTTAGTGCATTTTCTGGAAATCGTTTTGGGTTATATAAGGAAGGGTTTTTTGCCATTCCAACCAATACGGCAGCTTCTTCAATGCTAAGTTCATGAGGTTCTTTATTAAAATATACATTGCAAGCCGATTTAATTCCAACGGCATTGTAGATAAAATCGAATTTATTAAGATACATGATTAAAATTTCTTCTTTGGTATATCTTTTCTCTAATTCAACCGCAATAATTTGTTCTTGTAATTTTTGTCCTATCCTTACAACAATGTTGCTTGCTTTGTGGTCGAACATCATTTTTGCTAATTGTTGGGTAATGGTGCTTGCCCCTCCTGCTTTTCCTAAATTAACAACTGCTCTAACCAATCCTCTAAAATCAATTCCTGAATGTTTTTGATATCGCTCGTCTTCAGTAGCAATTAGTGCGTTTATCAGGTGAGGAGATAAATCTTGATAACGTACATTGGTTCTGTTTTCTTTAAAATATTTCCCTAATAATTTTCCATCGGCAGAAATAATTTCTGAAGCTAAGTTGCTTGTTGGATTTTCCAATTCTGCTAAATCAGGTAAATCATCAAAACCTAACGTGCCATTTTTTGCTCCAAAAAACAAAAGAAAAACAAATAAAGTGGGTATCAAAACAAGTATCCAAAAGGTAAAAATAAATTTCTTTTTAGATGTAGGAGTGTGCTTTTTGTTGGTGGTGTTCAAGTTGAATACGTTAAGTGTTAAACGTGGCAAATATATTGAATTTTGTTTGAAGTTAATAGCTTTTAACGCAATAGGTTTAATAATATAGTTAACACGTTTTTGTTAAAAAATAGGTAATAATTTAGCCACTCGTATCGCCACAGATTCACAGATTCATAAAAATTTGTTTCTCCCGTAAGCACTAAGCTGAAGCGTTGACATTTTAGCAGAGGGCTTAGTGCTATGATTCTTAAAATTCATAAATCAAAAATACTATTTTTTTATAATGTATTGTGTTTGCTCGACCTAAGTAACCACACACATTGCCCTCGCAATCCGCCTGAGGCGGACGTACCGTTACAGCTTGGGACGTAAGGGGGGTTCTATTATTTTTAAATCACTCACGTGTCTTTAGGCGTGATGAAGTTACAAAATTTTTTACACTACTATACTTCCAAGTTAACAAACTTTTGTTTAAAAATAGTTGGTAAATAAACTTCTTAAAGTATAAGATTAACCCTACTTTTAATTTTATTTGTAGTATGGAAATTACTTTTTACGGTCATGCTTGTTTTTCAATAAAAACAAAAGGAAAAACTATTTTGTTTGACCCTTTTATTTCGCCTAATCCTAAGGCTAAAAGCGTTGATGTAAACAAATTAACTCCTGATTATATTTTAATTTCGCATGGACACGAAGATCATCTTGCCGATGCCGAAACCATTGCAAAAAATGCAGACGCAACGCTTGTTTCTAATTTTGAAATTGTAACTTGGTATCAGAAAAAAGGGATAACAAAAGTTCACCCAATGAATCATGGTGGTAGTTGGAGTTTTGATTTCGGCACAGTAAAATATACAAATGCTGTTCATTCAAGTATGATGCCCGATGGTTCTTATGGAGGAAATCCAGGTGGTTTTTTGATTAAAAATGATGAAATTTCATTTTATTATTCGGGAGATACAGCTTTAACAATGGATATGAAACTGATAGAAAATTCTGAAAAACTTGATTTTGCAGTATTGCCAATTGGCGATAATTTTACCATGGGAATTGATGATGCAATTATTGCTTCCGATTTTATTAATTGCAATAAAATTATAGGTGTTCATTACGATACCTTTGGATATATAGAAATTAACCATAAAAAAGCAATAGAAAAGTTTAAGGCAAAAGGAAAAGAATTAATTTTGTTGAATATAGGGCAGGAATTAGAAATTCTGCGATAATCAGCGATATCTGCGGGCAAATAATAGGAGTTAGAGATTTTATAAACTTACAAATTTTCAATTATAAAAAACTATGGGAAAAATAATAGCAATATCGAACCAAAAAGGTGGGGTAGGAAAAACTACAACAGCTATTAATTTAGCAGCAGGTTTAGGAGTTTTAGAATATAAAGTGCTTTTGGTAGATGCTGACCCGCAAGCCAATTCAACATCTGGAGTTGGTTTTGATCCTCGAAACATTAAAAATAGCATTTATGAATGTTTGATTAACGAAATTGAACCTGCCGATGCTATTTTACACACCGACTCGCCCAATTTAGATATTTTACCTGCACACATAGATTTGGTTGGAGCAGAAATTGAGTTGATTAATATGCCTAATAGAGAGAAAATGATGAAAAACTCATTGTTGAAAATAAAAGATAATTATGACTTTATTATCATTGACTGCTCTCCTTCATTAGGATTGATTACCATAAATTCATTAACTGCATCCGATTCTGTTATTATTCCAATTCAGTGCGAATATTTTGCGTTGGAAGGTTTGGGGAAATTATTAAATACCATAAAAATTGTTCAAGCAAGGTTAAATCCAGATTTAGATATTGAAGGTCTTTTATTAACCATGTATGATGTTCGTTTGCGTCTTTCCAACCAAGTGGTGGAGGAAGTAAAAACACATTTTCAAACCATGATGTTTGATACCATTATACAGCGAAATACAACCTTAGGTGAAGCACCAAGTCATGGAAAAACAATAATTATGCACGATGCAAGCAGCAAAGGAGCAATAAACTATTTGAATTTAGCACGAGAAGTGCTTCAGAAAAATAGTATGACTAAAATGAGCAAGGAAGAAAAAATTATAGCATTAGAAGATGAGTAAGAAGCCAGCATTAGGAAGAGGATTGGGAGCATTGCTTCAAAATTCAGATACAGACATTACCTCTAAATCAAGATTAGAATCTGATGGAAATCAGCAAATAGTAGGTTCTGTTTCTACTATATTAATTAAAAATATAGAAGCAAACCCTTTTCAACCTCGAACACAGTTTGAGAAAGAAGCATTATTAGAATTATCTGAATCTATCAAAGAACATGGAATTATTCAGCCTGTTACTGTGCGTAAGTTGGGTTATGATAAATTTCAATTAATATCTGGTGAACGAAGATTTAGAGCATCTCAAATTGCAGGGCTAACAGAAATCCCTGCATTTATTCGCATAGCCAACGACCAAGAAATGCTAGAAATGGCATTAGTAGAAAACATTCAACGGCAAGATTTAGATGCCATTGAGGTGGCTTTTAGCTATCAAAAATTAATAGAAGAATGTAATTTAACCCAAGAACAATTAAGCGAAAAAGTAAGTAAAAAACGCTCTACTGTTGCTAATTACCTAAGATTACTTAAACTTCCTGTTGAAATACAATTAGCAATTAGAACAAAAGAACTTTCTATGGGGCATGCTCGTGCTTTGATTAATATTTCGGACGAAAAACTACAAGTAAAAATAGCAAAGCGGATTATTGCGGAAGGGCTTTCTGTTCGTCAGGTAGAAGAATTGGTGAAAGATAAAAAAGAAGCTATTCAAAAAGAAAAAGGAGTTAAAATACCAAAAAATCTATCCTTTTCTGATTTAAAAATCCAAGAAGATTTATCCACATTTTTAAAATCGGAAGTTACTATCGAAAAGAACAATAGAGGTAAAGGGAAGCTGGTAATCGCTTTTAAAGACGAAGCTGAATTAGATAGAATTACTGAATTATTAGGATTTTAGTACTATCTTTAACAATTCTAACAAGCTATAATGGTTAACTTTTTTTTATATCGTGTTTTTATTGTCAATTCTTTTGTGGCTGTTTTTATCTGTTCGTTTTTACCGAATACTGTTTTTTCACAAGACACAACGAAATTAATTAAATCAGATACCATTCTTATACAAAAAGAAAAACCTCATTCACCAAGCAAAGCAGCTCTTATGAGTACCTTTGTTCCTGGTCTAGGACAGGCATACAATAAAAAATATTGGAAAATACCTATTATTTACGGAGCAATAGGTACTTCAATTTTTTTTGCAATTAGCAATAATAGTGATTACAGCGATTTTAAAGACGCTCTAAAAGCAAGGGTTGATAATGATCCCAATACGGTAGATAAATATGAAGGGATTATGTCGGTACAAAATTTAGAATCGAACCTTAACTTTCACCAACGAAACAGGGATTTGTCAGTTATATTAGCTGGGGTTTTTTATGCGTTAAATATTATTGATGCAACTGTTGATGCACACCTTTTTACGTTCCCAAAAAACGATAATTTATCTTTTGATGTAAGACCATCTTTTCAGGTAACCCATAATAATCAAGTAATAAATGGAATTAGTTTATCACTTCGTTTTTAGCTAAAATTAGTCATTTTTTTTTGTTCATATTTTTAAAGACAGGGCAACGGCTGTTTTTCCTCTAAAAAACCATTATTCAAATTCAAGGTATCGTGGACTTGTTTCAGTTTTTATACCAGCAAAGTTTCAGAATAGTTTCTGCTCCAAGTAACTTGCCGTTACCGATTTTTTGCATTTTATCATATCTTCGGGCGTTCCTGCAAAAACCAAACTACCTCCTTTTTCGCCTCCTTCTGGTCCTAAATCAATTACCCAATCGGCACATTTCACAACATCTAAGTTATGCTCTATCACAATAATTGAATGTCCTTGATCAATAAGTGCATTAAAGGCTTTTAATAATTTATTAATGTCGTGAAAATGCAATCCTGTTGTGGGTTCATCAAAAATAAAAAGCAATTGTTCATTGGTGTTTTTCTTTCCTAAAAACGAAGCTAATTTAACACGCTGAGCTTCTCCACCACTTAATGTGTTAGATGACTGTCCAAGGTGTACATATCCTAATCCAACTTCTTGTAGAGGCAACAATTTTTCTACTATTTTTTTGGCATTTTTTTCTTGAAGTGCATCAAAAAAAGCAATCGCTTCATCAATGGTTAAATCTAAAATTTCGCTAATATTTTTGTTGCCCACTTTAATTTCCAATAATTCTTCTTTAAAGCGTTTGCCTTTACATTCATCACACACTAAGTGAATGTCAGCCATAAATTGCATTTCAACTGTAATTTCGCCTTCTCCTTTACAGTTTTCGCATCTTCCTCCTTCCACATTAAATGAAAAATTGGCAGGTTTATAGCCTCTGTTTTTAGCTAATTTATTGTCAGAAAATAAGTTTCTAATTTCGTCATAAGCTTTTACATACGTAACTGGATTGGATCGTGATGATTTTCCAATCGGATTTTGATTTACATATTCAACCCCTTTTAAACTTTTAAAATCGCCTAAAATAGAGGTGATGCTACCACTTTTTTCGCCATAGCCTTCAAACATTTTTTTTAGATGAGGCAGTAAACAATTTTTCACTAAGGTAGATTTTCCTGAGCCGCTCACACCCGTAAACACCGTTAAAATTTCTAAAGGAAATGTAACGTCTATGTTTTTGAGGTTATTTTCTTTCGCACCAATTACCTCAATTTTCTTTTTCCAAAGGCGTCTTTTTGGTGGGATTTCTATCTTTTTACTTCCGTTAATATAATTAGCTGTAAGGGTATTGTTTTTTTTTAATAATTCTTTATAGCTTCCACTAAAAACAACTTCTCCACCTAAATTTCCTGCTTCTGGACCTATGTCAATAATTTCATCAGCAGCTTTTATAATGTCCTCATCATGTTCTACCACAATTACAGAATTTCCCAATTGTTGTAATTCTTTTAACACTAAAATTAATCGTTCAGTGTCTTTTGAATGTAGTCCTATGCTTGGTTCATCTAAAATATACATAGAACCAACTAAGCTACTTCCTAACGATGTTGCTAAGTTAATTCGCTGTGATTCTCCTCCAGAAAGTGTTGACGATAAGCGATTTAAAGTAAGATAATTCAGTCCAACATTTAAAAGGTAGTTTAACCTGTTTTGTATTTCGGTCAATAGTCGTTGAGCAATTTCTATTTCTTTACTAGAAAGCTTTATTTGAGCAAAAAACACAGACAGCTCATCAATTGGCATTAA
Organism: Bacteroidetes bacterium HGW-Bacteroidetes-12; assembly: GCA_002841035.1. Classification (GTDB taxonomy): domain Bacteria; phylum Bacteroidota; class Bacteroidia; order Flavobacteriales_E; family Vicingaceae; genus BRH-c54. The sequence goes on from PHDR01000036.1 coordinate 11,722, forward strand.
AACCAAGTCGGAAATAGATTTTCCATCAATTTTAACATAATTAGCATCTTTTCTTAGCCTAGTTCCCCTACAATCTGGGCAAGTAGTTTTTCCTCTATATCTTGCAAGCATTACTCTGTATTGGATTTTATAGCTGTTGTTTTCCACCATTTTGAAAAAGCCATTAATTCCTTCGAAAAACTTGTTCCCTGCCCAAACCAACTGTTTTTGGGTTTCCGTTAGTTGGTAAAAAGGTTTATGAATAGGAAAATCAAATTTTGAAGCATTCATTATCAATTCGTCCTTCCATTGTTGCATTTTTTCGCCTTTCCAACAAGCCACAGCATCCTCATAAATACTTAGGTTTTTATCTGGAATAACAAGGTCTTTGTCAATTCCAATAACACTTCCGTAGCCTTCGCACGTTTTGCAAGCTCCGAATGGATTGTTAAAACTAAAAAAATGTAGGTTTGGTTCTTGAAAAGTTATCTCATCTAATTCAAAAACATTGCTAAACGATAGTTTTTCAGGAATTTCATGGACGTAATAAATTACTTCGCAATAACCATTTCCTTCAAAAAATGCAGTTTCTACACTGTCGTAAATTCTACTAATGTTATCACTGTCCTGTGTATTTATCACAAAACGATCAATAAGTAGCTTTGCTTTTTTTGGTTCAAATGTCTTACTTCCTAATTTGTCTATTCGAACAATCTCATTGTTAATAAACAAGCGAGAGTAGCCTTTTAGTTGCAATTGTTGCAGTAAATTTTCGTTGGTTATTTTTTTTGAATTTATAATGGGAGCAATTAATAATACTTTAGTTCCTTCACTAAATTTATTAATAAGTTGAGCTATACTATCAACACTATCTTTAGTTACTTCTTTTTCAGAAACCGGTGAAAAAGTTTTACCTATACGAGCGAAAAGTAGTTTTAAATAATCGTAAATTTCGGTAGATGTTCCAACGGTTGAACGTTTATTTACTGTGTTCACTTTCTGTTCGATGGCAATAGCTGGAGCAATACCTTGAATATAATCAACAGCAGGCTTTTCTAATTTACCTAAAAACTGACGGGCATAAGCAGATAAACTCTCTACATACCTTCGTTGTCCTTCAGCAAAAAGAGTATCAAAAGCTAAGGAAGATTTTCCCGAACCAGAAACGCCTGTTATGATGGTGAATTTATTTCTCGCAATAGCAACGTCAATGTTTTTGAGATTGTTAACTCTTGCTCCTTTGATAATTATGTGTGTTTTTGGAGATGGGAAGAGGGTTTTTGTTTTACTCATCGATTGTTCGTGATTTCTTTAAACCTCAAAATTACGCTTCTTTTTTAGAGGGTATATTACTTTGTTAAAAAGT
>PHDR01000410.1 GCA_002841035.1 Bacteroidetes bacterium HGW-Bacteroidetes-12
ATTCGTAAATCGGCATGTGCATCAATTTGAAGGATTCCAAAATTAGTATGTTTTTCAGCTAATGCTTGAATAAGTCCTAATGGAGAATTATGGTCGCCTCCTAACACTGCCACTAACTTACCTTCATTTAATTTGGTTAAAGCAGTTTCTTTTACAGATTTATTTATTTCATCACAATAGATATTGATAGATTTTAATACTTCTTCATCTTGTGATGTGAAAGCTAATCCATCACCTAATTTCCCAATCAAGTCCGATGCTAGTTTACCTATTTTTTGATGTTTCTTCCTGTCCTTTTTATGAATAGGGAGCATGAAAATTTTATTTTTCCACGCATTATCGTGATAATTATCAAACAAATCTACCTGAAGTGAGGCTTCTAAAATTAGGCTAGGAGCTTTTGCAGTTCCTTTTCCGAAAGAAGCGGTAATGTCAGAACAAACAGGAATAATAATAATATTACTTTCTTCTTCATTGTATGGTAATCCATATAAATTACCATTAGATACTCCTACATCATTTGGGTTAAAATTATCCATTCTTTTAAGTTTAAGGTTTCAGGCTGTAAAGACTTCATATCTTAATGTTTCACATCTAACTTTCACATTCCAGCTTAATTAAATATTTGCTAGGGCATTTTTTAGGTTAGTAATAACATTTACTTCTGTTACATCAATTCCCTTTTGTTCAGCTATTAAATAGGAAACCCAATCACCTAAATGAATTAAATACAAAGCTCTTTCTAAGCGTGTATTTCCTTTTGAATGAATTTCTATAATAGTTGATGTGTATTTTTCAAAAACTGTTTTATTTACTTCTATTCTTTTTTGATTTCTGAAATAATCATCTTCATTTCTGAAAATAACTACCGCTAAATCTTCATTTCTTGTTGTCCAACCTACTAACTCATTGTGGTTCATTTCTGGAATTACATGGTGCCAGCACAACATTTTTGAGTTTTCGTTAATTTGCTGACGAAACCGAATAGCAACACCTTCGTAATTGGCTTCAGCATAAATTATAGGTATTTTATTTATTATTTTTTTTGCAACATTATTGGCTTCTATACTAATTTTAGCTTCTTCGCTATCTATTAATTTTATTGCACTTTCAAATTCATCGTTATAATTTTTTTCAATAATATTATAGTGTGCTAAAAGTTGAAAAAGAGGAGGGAAAGCTAACCCAAATGCTGCTCTAGGAGGATGTCCGCCTGGTATCATAATGTGGTTATATTTTTTCTCTTGTGCTATTTCTGCTAATTTTCCTCCAGAAGTAATACAAGCAATTATTGCATTTTGTTGTTCAGCTAAAGCAAGCATTTCAATACTTTCTTCCGTGTTTCCTGAATAAGAACAAATCACAACCAATGTATTCTCATTCACAAAAGCTGGAATTTTATAATCTTTATTTACTAAAATTGGATAAGAACAAGTTGGGGCAACAATTTGAGCTATAATAGTAGCTCCTATTCCAGAGCCTCCTAATCCACAAATTAATACATTATCAATTTTTTTTGAGTTTGGGGTTAATTTATTTTCATTCACGTGATTAATTGCGTGTTGTATATGTTTTGTAAAGTCTTCTATCAGGTTTTTCATATTATGTTGTTCAAGGTTTAAAGTTTATAAAGTTGGAAGTAATCTCGACATTCACACATTATCAATAAGCTCGCTCATTTTTATTTTCAAAATAATTAATTAATGCTTTGTTTACTACTTTGTTTCCTCCTGGTGTGGGATAGTTTCCTGTAAAATACCAATCTCCTTTATGGTTTGGACATGCTTTATGTAATCCTTCAATGGTTTGAAATACAATATCGACTTCTGCTTTCATTCCTTCAGGAATAAGTAATTGTG
>PHDR01000411.1 GCA_002841035.1 Bacteroidetes bacterium HGW-Bacteroidetes-12
TAATACTTTACATCCAGAGCCTTTTGTGTCAACACTTTCAACAGATGAGTTGGTCATTACCTTAATACCTGCTTTTTTGAAAGAACGTTCTAATTGTTTAGAAACATCTTCATCTTCTACAGGAACAATGTTGGGCATAAATTCAACTATGGTAACATCAACACCCATTGCATTATAAAAATAAGCAAACTCAGAGCCTATTGCTCCCGAACCCACAACAACCATCTTTTTGGGTAATTTTGGTAAAACCATTGCTTCTCTATAACCGATAATTTTTTTACCATCTTGGGGTAAATTGGGCAATTCTCTTGAACGAGCTCCAGTAGCAATAATAATGTTGGTAGCCGAATATTCGGTTGTTTTACCATCATCGCCTTTTACATCAATCTTTTTACCAGCTTTAAGCGTTGCAGTTCCTTTAATCACATCAATTTTATTTTTTTTCATCAAAAATTGAATTCCATTGCTCATTCCATTAGCAACTTCTCTGCTTCTTTTCACAATTGCAGGAAAATCAGCATCAGCACCTTTAACAGTAATGCCAAAATCAGCAGCATGATTGATGTATTCAAAAACACTGGCACTTTTCAATAGTGCTTTTGTAGGGATACATCCCCAGTTTAAACAAATTCCTCCAAGTTCAGAACGTTCAACAATGGCGGTTTTTAACCCCAATTGAGAGGCTCTGATAGCAGCAACATAGCCTCCAGGACCACTTCCTACAACAATTAAATCGTAACTCATATTTTTTATTTTTTAGTTTAACTTAAATAGATTGCGAATTTAGGAAAAAGTTGGTTGAATCTAAAAAGAAATGGTTTTAATCTTAATTTCGCAACAAAATAAGTGTATGAAGAAACAAATAGTGTCCAAAAGCAAAAAAAAGAGAATAAGTCAATTTGAAGTGAAAGTGCCTTCGGAATTATTATTGTTTTTACTTACCGTTATTAAGGATTGCAATAGAAGTAAAATTAAGTCTATGCTCACGCATAAGCAATTTATGGTTGGTGATAAAATCACAACTAAATATAACCATCCTCTAAAAAAAGGCGATATTGTTAAAGTAAGTTGGGACGATGGATTTAGAGAATTAAAATATCAAGGTGTTAAAGTTGTTTTTGAAGATGACGACATTCTTGTTGTTGATAAAATGGCAGGGATGTTATCTATTAGTGCTGGGAAATCTAAATCTCCAACGGTTTATAAAACCATGTTGCATCATGTTCAATTAGAAAATCCAACAGCAGCTTTGTTTGTGGTGCATCGGTTAGATAAAGATGCTTCTGGCTTGATGGTTTTTGCTAAAAATAAAAACAGTCAGGTTGCATTTCAAAAAGATTGGGATAAATCAATTGCAGCACGAAAATATTTGGCAGTAACTCAAGGTACGATAGAAAAAGATGAAGATACCATCTCAAATTTTTTGAGGGAAAACAAGGCGTTGGTAATGTATGTAACTACTAATCCAAAAGAGGCAAAAAAGGCAATAACTCACTACAAAGTAATAAAGAAAAATGAATTTTATTCGTTGGTAGAAATATGGCAAGAAACAGAACGAAAAAATCAAGCTAGGGTTCATTTAAAAAGCATTGGTCATCCTATTGTTGGGGATAAAAAATATGAAGCAACAGCTAATCCAATAGGCAGAATGGCATTGCATCTAAAAGTGTTGACTTTTATTCATCCTACCACAAAAAAAGAAGTGAGTTTTGAAACTAAAGTACCCGATGATTTTTTAAAAGTATTTAGACAACGGTTTTATGAATAATAAACTATAAACCCACTGCAATTCCAATTCGTATGATTGGATTTGGTTGTATAAAAAAGGATTCTTGGGTTTCATTTAAATTCCA
>PHDR01000412.1 GCA_002841035.1 Bacteroidetes bacterium HGW-Bacteroidetes-12
CTGATGATTAAACCTGTTTGCATTTCTGCTTCGCTTTTCCATGCAATTTCCTTAGTTCCAAAAAAAACTGCCATCAGCATTATTGTTTGAACGCCCATGCTGTAGATAAAAAAAGCGGAAAGGTATTTTTTAATTGTGTGTTGATTTTTTAATTGTTTGAATACGAATGCAAGTTCTTGAAATCCTTTTTTAAATCTATTTCCTGTTGGTTTTTTATTGAATGTATTGGTTGGCAAGTGCTTAAATGTAATTTGACTAAACCCTATCCACCACATGCCTGTTAACACAAAAGTGTATTTCGCTTCTATTCCAACAACTTGTATCAATAGTAAACAAATAATAAGCAACAAGGAGCTTCCTATATATCCTCTGCCAAAACCTTTTGCACTAATTTTATCGTGCATATCGGGAGGTGCAATTTCTGGTAAATACGCATTGTAAAAAACCAAACTTCCTGAAAAACCAATACTTGCAAGCAAAACAGACAGCATACTCCATTCCAGATTTTCTACATTAAAAAAAAACAAACTCATGCAGGAGGTTGCTCCTAAATAGCAGAAAAATTGCATGTATTTTTTCTTGTTTCCCGAATAATCAGCCATGCCCGATAACAATGGAGATAAAAAAGCTATGATGATAAAGGATAATGAAACTACATAAGAATACAACTCTGTGTTTATAAAAGTTTTGTTAAAGAACATCACTTCTTCGGTTGTGATGGTGTTATAAAAAATTGGAAAAATAGCGGTAGTGATGATGAGTGGGTAAACAGAGTTTGCCCAATCGTACATTATCCATGCGTTAATAATTTTTTTTTGTTGAGACATCAGAAATGTAGAAATAAGTGGAGTAAAACTAACTAAAAGTATTTACAATGAGAAAATTACTCTTTAATAAAAGTAATTGTTGCTTTTCGTAGTTTAAATTCAGGGGTGTTGTTTTTGATTAGATTTATTTTAATGATATAAATTCCATCTTTTTTTGCATTAAAATTACCTTCCAATTTTCCTTTAAAGCTTATGTTTGTTTTGTTATTCAATTTTTCAATTTTATAATCTTTTTTTGGTATGGCATTGAATGGATCTAATCCTCCTTCAAAAAGAAAGTTATCTCCTTCAAAAAATTTAAAGCTATAAACGATAAGAGGAGTGTTTTCGTACTCCATATCAATATCTACCCAAAACGTGATTGTTTCATCTTTTTTTAACGGAATTTTTACTTCACAATAGTTAGTAGTAAGTAGGTTTGCAGTTGCTACTTCTTTTTTGCAAGAGAGTAAAGAAATCCAGATGAAAATGGTTACAATGACAATTTTCAGCATATTTTTTTATTTTCCGCTTCCTTTAATTACGATTAAAACGGTATAAATAAGAATTTTAAAATCTACCAACAACGACATATTTTCGATATAAAGAATATCAAATTTTAAGCGTTCAATCATTTGTTCTACATTTTCGGCATAGCCATATTTTACTTGCCCCCAAGAGGTAATTCCTGGTCTAACTTTTAATAAATGATTAAAGTGCGGTGCTTTTTCAATAATTTGGTCAATAAAAAATTGTCGTTCGGGACGAGGTCCAACTAAACTCATATCACCAATTAAAACATTAAAAAATTGAGGTATTTCGTCTAATCTAACTTTTCGCATAAACTTACCAAAATTGGTTATTCTACTATCGTGTTGGCTAGAAAGAGCTGGTCCATTTTTTTCGGCATCTTGCACCATTGAACGGAATTTATATATCATAAAAGGTTTTCCATGAATTCCAATTCGTTCTTGAGCAAAAAAAGCACCTCCTTTTGTTGTTGTTACAACAATAATTGCAGTTGTAAGATAAAGTGGCGAAAATA
>PHDR01000037.1 GCA_002841035.1 Bacteroidetes bacterium HGW-Bacteroidetes-12
ACAGTAGCTGGAGTCATTTTTTAATTAGCAAACCCATACTATCAAAAGTAGGGTGGTTTGATGAGCGTTTTCCAGGTGTTGGCTATGAAGATCAAGATTATGAAATTAGGTTAGCATTACGGGATATCCCTTTTATAGATATTAAAGTAAACCATTTAAAAAACATTGTTTATCAAACAAAAGATTTCTCCTACGGAAAAAACATAGAAACAGATTATAAAAAATACTCCAGTTCTAATGGAAAACATTATTTTAGCAAATGGGAAACTTCTGATACAGCAAAACAAGGGTTTATTTATGTTCGCATCATACAAGGTTATGCTAAACTGAAAGATGGAATGGAAACACCAAATTTTTATCCTGACCTGAACGAAGTGAAAGCATGAACACCTATAAAAAAAGAATAGAAATATCCTTCATAAATACAATTTAAATAATGATTGAATTGATAATTTATCTAGAAACAGCTTGTCGGAATTTAAGATACCGATGCAAAGGACGTTGGTTTAAACTTTATTTATTATTACACGGTTGCAAAGTAGGAAAAAACTTAAAATGCATTGAATTTCCGAAGTTTAGAGAAGTTCCTAAAAAAAACATTAAAATTGGAAACCATGTTACCTTAGGACGAAATGTAATTTTTGAAATTGGACACGAAGGAAAACTAATCCTTGGAAACAATGTGTTGTTAGCCGATAATATTTTATTAAGTACCATTTCTGAAATTAAAATTGACGATTGGGCTGCAATTGCCGAAAATGTAAGCATTAGAGGTAGTTTTCATGAAATGAAACAAAATAAACCTTATCGAACTCAAGGAAATATTTCTGAACCTATTATTTTAGGAGAAGACACTGGAATTGGAGCTGGTTGTATTGTCTTAATGGGTACAACTGTTCCAAAAGGTGCATTTATTGGAAGTAATTCAACCGTTACAAAAAAAGATGAGTTAGAAGAGTATGGAATTTATGGAGGAACTCCGCTGAAATTATTGAAAAAAAGAAATTAAAAATATAGATCTCCCGCAAATTTATGCAGAAAAACATCAGCGGTAATCAGTGTAATCAGCGGGCAAAAAAAGTAAAAACTAGACAGAATTAATCTCCCGCAGATTACGCAGATTTACGCAGAAATAGATCAGCGGTAATCAGTGTAATCAGCGGGCAAAAAAAGTAAAAACTAGATAGAAAAAATCTCTTACAGATTTCGGAGATTTACGCAGAAAAAACATCAGCGGTAATCAGCGAGATTTTTGGGCAAAAAGAAAAATATGACAGAAAATCAAATTTCATATAAAATAAGAGGTGCTATTTTTAAAGTGTATAATGAACTCGGGCCAGGATTATTTGAATCAGTTTATGAAGCGGCTTTAGTTTATCAACTTGAAAAAGATGGATTAAAAGTAGAATCCCAAGTTACAGTTCCTGTATTTTATGATAATAATAAATTAGATTTAGCTTTTAGATTAGATATTTTAGTTGAAGATAAAGTAATTATAGAAGTTAAATCAGTTGCAGAATTAGCTAAAGTTCATCATAAACAGATTGTTAATTATCTTAAACTTACAAAACTAAAACTAGGTATATTGGTAAATTTTAATACAGATGATATATCAGAATCTATATACAGAAAAGTAAATAATTTATAACACATTCTCTTACAGATTTCGGAGATTTACGCAGAAAAACATCAGCGGTAATCAGCGAGATTTGCGGGTAATAAGAAAAATATGACAGAAATAATCTCCCGCAGATTTACGCAGAAAAAAACATCAGCGGTAATCAACGAGATTTTTGGGGAATTTAAAAAAAAATGAACAATCCACTCGTATCCATAATAACAGTAGTTTTCAATGGCGAAAAGCATTTGGAACAAACCATTAAAAGTGTGTTAGAACAAACTTACACCAACATCGAATATATTATTATTGATGGGGCATCTACCGATGGAACATTAAACATCATAAAAAAATATGAAACCCAAATAACCACATTTATTTCTGAAAAAGATACGGGAATTTACAATGCCATGAACAAAGGATTAGCATTGGCAACAGGAGAAATAATAGGTATTTTAAATGCCGATGATTATTATTACGAAAAAACAATAGAACTGGTTGTTCAGGCTTTTATAAAGTCAAAAGCTGAAATTATTTATGGTAATTTAGTAAAACAACGCAGTTTTGAAGGTAATAATTACTTTAAAGAAGTTGCTCCAAACATTTCTTTAATGGAAAAAACAATGCCTATTTTTCATCCAGCTACTTTTGTAAAAAAAGAAGTCTATGAAAAAATAGGTAATTTCAATGAAAAATATAAACTTTCGGCAGATTACGATTTTATTTATAGAGCTTATAATGCGAAAGCTGTTTTTGAATACCTACCTCAACCTCTTACTGTTTTTCGGATAGATGGAGCAACTAGCACCAATTGCAAATCATACAAAGAAGGTTATAAAATACTTTCTTCTTATAGCTCCCCCCATGACAAACAAATGAGGATGTTAATTTATAAATGTAGAGTTAAAAATGTAGTACGATTTTTTGTTTACTTTTTATTGAACCTTTTAGGGTTAAAAAGATGGTATGAAAGAACATTGATTGAAAAATGGAAATAAGAACATTGAAAGAATGAAGAAAGAAGAAGTAAAAAAGTTTTTTGAGCAAACCAACATCTATTTTAATTACGATTACAACATCAAAATTAGAACCGAAACTGTTGCTGAATTTATTGGCGATAAAAATTACCATAATGTGTTGGATATGCCTTGTGGGAATGGTTTAATATCATTAAAAAATAGTAAACAGTTTAACAGATTAACCTTGGTTGATTTTTCGGAAAACATGATTGCACTGGCAAAACAAATTACTGAGCAAGAAAAAATAACCAATGCTACGTTTATTTGTGGTGATATTTTTGAAACAAAATTTAACGACGAGGAATTTGATTTAATCATCTCTTTAGGTATTTTAGCACATGTTGATGACATTGATAAATTTCTTAAATTCATTCAACATAAAGTCAAAAAAGGAGGGGCAATAATTATTCAAAACACCAACAGCAACCATTTTTATAGCCATTTAATTCGCTTTTATTTAGGAGTAAGAAAATTGTTGGGAAAAGATAAATATCAACTAAACAAAGTGCCAGCAAATCAAGTAGAAAATAGTTTTAAAAATGCTGATTTCACACTACAAAAAACATTTAGATATAACCAATCGTTTATTGGATTTTCAAAATTATTCTCGAACGATAAAAAATATGAACTGACCCGAAAATGGTTCGGAAATACTGCTTACAACAAAAATGCTTCGCTTGGAAGTGATTATATTTATTACTTCGTTAAAAATTAAAATTTACAAATACAAAATCAACATGTGTGGAATAGCTGGGATATATAATGTGAGAGGAATTGATTTAGCTGAGATTAACACCATTTCTCAAACGCTAAAACATAGAGGTCCTGATGATGAAGGTTTTTTTCTTTCCAATAATGAAGGACATGTTGAAGTTTGTAAAGGAGATAATACCATCAATGAATTACAACAATTAACACACGTTTTAGAAGTAAATTTCCATCCAACTTTAGCTTTATTGCACAGACGATTGTCCATCATAGATTTATCAGCATTAGGGCATCAACCCCTTATTTCTGCTGACAATAGATATGTTATGGTGTATAATGGAGAAGTGTATAATTTTAAAGAAATCCGTCAAGAACTACAACAAAAAGGATATGCTTTTAACTCCAACTCAGACACAGAAGTAGTTTTGAATGCTTTTGCTGCTTGGGGAAAATCTTGTGTAAACCGTTTTGTGGGCATGTGGGCGTTTGTTATTTACGATAAACAAGAAAACACACTAACACTTTCTCGTGATAGATTTGGGGTTAAGCCGCTTTATTATTTTAAAAACGAACATTGTTTTGCTTTTGCTTCCGAAATAAAAGCATTGCTAAAACTTAAAGCCGTTGATAAATCAGTTTCTGAAACAAAATTAGGAGCTTACCTTGCCTTTGGAACTATTTCAGAACCTTATCAAAATTTATTTAAAAATATTTTTGATATAGAACCAGGCTGTAATTATCAGCTCAATTTAAACACACTTGAATTTCAAAAAGAACAATATTATTCCTTAGAAAATAAGCTCCCAAAAAACATTTCTGATATAGGTAGTAACACTCAAAAAATGGAGGCATTGTTTAATCAATCAATAGAACTACATTTGATTTCTGATGTGGAAGTAGGAACTTGTTTGAGCGGAGGGTTAGATTCAAGTGCAATAATTCATCAAGCAAGCCAGCAATTAAAACAGACACAATTAAAAACGATAACAGCAGCTTATCACGATAAATTAATAGATGAATCCAATTACGCTAAACTAGTTACAGATGATTTAACAAATGTAAATGCTTACTACACTTATCCCGATGCTGAAAAAATGATGGCAGGAATGGAAAAAATGATCTATTATCAAGATTTACCCATCGGCTCAACATCCATTTTTGCCCATTGGGAAGTAATGAAATGTGCCAATGAACATCAAATAAAAGTATTGTTAAACGGGCAAGGTGCTGATGAAATTTTAGGTGGATATTATAACTTTGCAGGAATTCATTTAATAGAATTATTAAAAAAATTCCAATTCAATCGGTTTTTTAAGGAATACCAACTGCTCAAACAAAATTTTACCCCTCAAATTAAAACCGCTGTTTTAAGAGCTGCCTATTATTATTTGCCCAACAACTTACAACAACATTTAAGAGCAAAAGAACGATTAAGTTACAGCTTTATTAAAGAAGATAAATTAAACGAGCTGGATTTACAAATTCCAAAAAGAGGTGGAAAAACTTTTAACGAACACGTTAATTTAAGCCTTAAATTTGGATTGTATGAATTGTTGAGGTATGAAGACAGAAACTCCATGGCATTTTCTATAGAATCAAGAGTGCCGTTTTTAGACCATAGATTGGTTGATTTTATAAGAACATTACCAACCGACCAAAAAATTTATGGTGGTTGGACAAAATACATTTTAAGAAAAATGCTAAATCAAAAACTAAACGACCAAGTTGTTTGGAGAAAAGATAAAAAAGGATTTTTGACCCCACAACAAGATTGGAAAAAGGACGTGATGAAAACCCTTACAAAGGAATTGAAAGAAAGCAATATTCCATCAATTATGGACAGAGATTATATTCTTAAACTTTGCGATAAAGATTTTTCACACGCTTCACATTTAAGTGAATTTTGGAGAGCTTATTCAGTAGTAAAATGGTATAATGTTTTTAATTTAAATGTTTAAAAAAAGTGAACAAAAAACGCCCACAGGTACTCATCTTACCCGAATTTTTACCTTTTAATAAAGGATGGGGTGGTTTCACTTGGAATTACATCAATAGCATTGCTCCTTTTTGTGATATAACCATATTTCACAGTCGATTAAATGGAGAAGTTACTGGTTTAAAAGAACAAACAATAAGTGAGCAAATAAAATTAATAAGTTACTTTCCATACAAAAACAAGCCTAAAGGATTAAAAAAAATAGTGGCATACATCAGTTGGTTTAAAACTTCTTTAAAAATTACAAAAAAACTTCATCGGTTCGATTTAATACACGCACATGGAGCTGTTTTAAATGGAACATTGGCTCTAAAACTTGCACAATATTGGAACATTCCTTTTGTTTTAACCGAACACACAGGTCCTTTTGCTTCAGTAGTAAAAGGAAAAATAAAACATTTTTGGGTAAAAAAAATAATGGAAAAAGCTGACATGGTATTAACAGTAAGCAACCACCTAAAAAATGAAATTGAAGCAAATCATATCTACCCAAAAAGAATGGAGGTTACTTATAACCCTGTTAATACAGAATTGTTTCAACTAAAAAAAAATAAATTGTTTAAAAACATAGTTTTTGCAGGAAGATTAGATGAAAATAAAGGAGGTTTGAGAGCCATTAAAGCTTTTCATGTTTTTTATAAAACCAACCCCGATTGGACATTTACATTGTGTGGGGATGGCAGAGAAATGAACGCAATTAAACAATATGTTGCTACCCATAAAATGGAAAGTGCCATTGCTATTAAAGGAATGTTAAAAGAAGAAGAAGTTGCTGCAATATTTCAAGCATCCGATGTGTTTATTTCACCAACCCAATTCGAAAGTTTCGGAATGGCAATAGCTGAAGCTATGGCGTGTGGGTTGCCTGTTATTACTACCAATAAAACCGCACCAAAAGAATATGTAACCAAAAACAATGGTGTTTTGTTAAATGTAGATTCGATTGATGAAATGGCAAAAGCATTGTCTGACATCACTTCAAATTTACATCAATTTAATGCCGAAAATAGTAGGACACAAATTATAAATCAGTTTGGTTTTACTCATTTTGGTAACCGAATGTTTTCTATTTACACATCATTAATGGTTGATAAGAACTCTTGAAAACTAAGCAAAAAATAGCAATTGTTTGCGGTCATTTTATGCCCGAAGTTGGCTATGTTGAAGTTCAATTAGCAAAAGCGTTTTATCGTTTAGGAAATAACGTACATGTTTTTACAAGTACTGAAATTCCAAGTGCAATAAAAAATAAATTACCAAAAGAAACTACCTACAAAGCTGGCTCAACCAATTCTTTGGGTTACCAAATCACAAGATTAAACCCTTATTTTTCTTTAGGTCAAATGGTAAAATGCAAGGGCTTATTAGATTGTGTGTTGGCGTTTCAACCAGATGTAATTATAATCATTGGCTTGGGTAAGTTATTTCCAAAACCTGTATTAAAACACCCTTTTTTACATACAAAAACAATTGTTTTATTGGCAGATAATGAAGATTCTTTTGATCAGTTTTCAGGTGCAAAAGGAGGTTATCATCAAATAAAAAAACTAGCCTTAAGAAAAGTATTTAAAGACCCCATTTATAAGTTAGCAGTTAAAAAAGTAAATCAGTTTTTTGCATACACTCCATCTGCTCCCAATATTGTTTTAAATTATTTGCCTAAAAAATTACATGCCATTTTTTTACAAAAGGTAGCACCATTGTCACTAGGTTTTGATGACGAAGAATTTTATTTTGATGAAAAAATAAGGCTCTCTAAAAGAAAAGAAATGCGTTTTTCAGACAACGATGTTGTGTTAATTACAGCAACCCGAATTACTGCTTTTAAAAAGTTAGAAAATATAATTGATGTTGTCGATAAAATAAATAGTGAAGGAAAATCTTTAAAATACATTATTGCAGGATTTGGTGAAGATCCATATTCCGAAAAACTAAAAAATTACATAGCCTCAAAAAAACATGCAACCCAGTTTTTAACATTGCCATTTTTATCTCATACCGAACTTTTAAAACTGTATCATTCAGCAGACATAGGTTATTGGTCATCTCACATCATTACTCATTACGAAGCCATGGGAACAGGTTTGCCCATTATTTTGCCCGACAAAAAAAACATTCAACATGTTATTGAACAAGATATTAACGGATGGAAATTTAAAGAGTTAGAAATATATGCTACTTTTAGCCACGCAACCATACAAATAAATTTATTTAGGTTGAACAGAAGAAATTTGGCAAATGAAGCAAAATTGAAATTTGCATTTACAACAATAGCACAACATATTTTATGAGTTTTAAGGTATGGAAAATATGGCTCAAATCAAAACCATGGATATTAAAGTGGTTTGTTATTTTAGTGTTGTTACGACCAATAATTGACAACTTTTATTTTCTAAAAAACATTTCTCCATTTTTATCACCCTTATACATTGTTGGGGTATTAACGCCTTTACTAAGTATTTATGTGTTGCTTAAAACTCCAAAACCTGTTTTCTCAAAACTAGATAGGCACATGAAAATTTGGTCTTTTTTTATTCTATTTGGAACTTTTTTTGTTATTCTATACGACCCACTTACTAAAGATTCTTTTGAGTACCTATTAAAATTAACCCTTCCTGTTTACGTTTATTTTTTTGCCCGAAGATTCATCCAAAACAAAGAAGATTTAGACGGAATTTTAACAACTTTTCTCTATTCAGGAATTTTTGTAGCAACCCTATTATTGTATGAAGTTGTAATCAATCCAATTAGAATTGAGGAAAGTAGAGGAATGGATAGAATTCAGGGGAGTTTTGGAGATGTGGTAAGTTATGGTATTTTTCTAAGTTTCAGTTTTTTAATTGCTACCTATTTTTATTTTTCTCGTCAAGGAACACAACCTTACCGAAAAAGACTACGAACACTTTTAATTGTAGGAGGTTTGGCAATTTTAGCATTAATAAACATTCATCACATTGCTTCCTATACTATTTTTACAATGTTAGTATTACTGTTTTTAATATTCAACTTTCAAAAAAACAAAGCTGCTGCCATAGGAATTTCTTTGATGTTGTTTATGTTATTTATATTTTTTGGGCAACCCATTTTGGAAGAAAAAATAACTCCTTTATTTGAAACAGATGTTGCTGTTTTTGAAGGAGAGCAAGATCAAGAAAGATTACTACACGGACGAGTTGGGCGTTGGGAACACATGGCAGAAATTTTTACCAACGAAAGTATTTTTGCTCAATTTTTTGGATACCCAACAACACTAAAATATGCCTATCATTTTGTTGGCGTTGGTTCACATAGCGATTATGTTAGAATATTATTTCTATCGGGCTATACTGGACTTTATTTTTATTTATTAGTATTATTTTCTTTTTTTAATCGAGCAAGGAAAACAATGCTTTCCATTCGTTTTCTTTCCTACGGATTATTAGGAGTTATTGGATTATATTCCATAAGTATTGTTCCAACCTACTATCCTCCTTTTGTTTATATAATGATGAGTGTGTTTGCTTATATTGCTTTACCCAAACAAATGCAACAATAATGGGAAATAAATCAACCATACTGCTTTTAGGAAAAGTACCTCCGCCACTAATCGGACCAGCAATTGCTACTCAAATTATCTTAAATTCAAGCCTAAAAAACAAGTTTAATTTGGTTCATTTAGATACTCGGATGAACAAGGATGTTACCACCATGGGCAGGTGGAGTTTTTCGAAAATGGTGAGAAGTGTAGGTATTTATGTGGAGTTTATTCGGAAAATAAAACAACACCAACCGCAACTTATTTTGGTGCCAATTAGTCAAACTACCATGGGGTTTTTTAAAGATGCTCCATTTATTTGGTTGGGAAAATGGATGGGTAAAAAAGTGCTGATACAATTGCGAGGAAGCAATTTTAACAATTGGATAAATTCGGCTTCGGGTATAACCAAAAGTTTGGTGAAAACAACCTTAAAAAAATGTGTGGGTGTTATCGTATTGGGCAATAATTTAAAACCTTTGTTCAAGGATTATTTTTCTGACAATCAAATTTTTGTAGTTCCAAATGGAGCCAATTACGAACTGCAACCAAAAAACACCACAGCACTAAACGTGTTGTATTTAGCCAATTTTTTACCTTCCAAAAGTTTCGATGATGTATTAAAAGCATTGGTAATTTTAAAAGAAAAAGGCATTACCAATTTCAACTTTCAAGCCGCAGGAGCTTGGGACAACGAAACCTTTAAACAACAATGTTTGGCAATTATCAAAGATAATCAACTCACAAACATAGAATTATTTCCACCACAAAGTGGAGCAGCAAAAATGCAGTTGTTTGCTAATGCTTCTATCTTCGTTTTTTGTCCTAAAATGCCCGAAGGTCATCCTTGGGTAATGGTTGAAGCTATGGCAAACGGATTACCCATTATTGCTACCGACCAAGGAGCAATTGTAGAATCGGTTATTGATGGTAAAAATGGTTTTATTGTTCCTGCCAAAAGCCCCGAAACCATTGCCGAAAAATTGGAAGTATTGATTAGCGATACCGAATTGAGAAACCAATTTGCTGCCAACTCCAAAAAGTTTTACAACGCAAATTTTACAGAAGAAAAAATGGTGGAGAATTTGACGAGGGTGTTTAATAATTGTCTCTAATTCTTAAGATTCAAAACCAAGCAATTATTGACTACTTTTTGTCGATAGACAAACCGAAGGTAGTAAACAAAAAAACCCTTGATTTCTTAAAGAAAAAGATGTCGAAACAAAACGAAAAGAACATCGGAAAATAAAAAATCGAATTTATAGAACCCACTTTAAGCCTATTTTTTCAATAAAGTCAACTTATAAAACTATTTCTTTTACCTTTGCTTCCATGTGCGGAATTACAGGATACATAACCAACCAAAAGTTACCACTCGATGAAATGCTGTTTTCATTAAAACATCGTGGTCCCGATGCACAAGGAAAATACGAAACCAACATCAACAACAAATACATTGGTTTAGGGCATACCCGTTTAAGTATCTTGGATTTATCCGAAAAAGGAAATCAACCTTTTGTTTCTGCCGATGCTAAAATTCACGTAGTTTTTAATGGCGAAATCTACAATTATTTAGAACTAAAAGAACAGTATTTAAAAGCAGAACACTTTGTTTCTAACACCGATACCGAAGTGGTGTTGAAACTCTATCAGCAAAAAGGGATTTCGTTTATCAATTTGTTAAATGGCGATTTTGCGATGGCTATTTTAGACGAAAATGAAAACAAGTTTTATTTAATAAGAGATAGAGCAGGAGTAAAACCTTTGTATTTTTCTTATCAAAACGAAACATTGATTTTTGGCTCAGAAATAAAATCGATTTTAAAAGCAGGAATAAAAGCCGAATTGGCAACCGAAAACCTGCAAAAATATTTTGTGTTTAAATATTCTCCTGCCAACGAAACCTTATTCAAAAACATCAACCGACTTCAACCCGCACATTTTGCCGAATACGATTTTAGCAATGCCTCTTTTCAAATTAAAAACTATTGGCAACCTGCCCAACAAGAGAAATACAAAGGCATCAGTTACCAAGATGCACAAACCGAAGTAAAACAGTTGTTGCAGGATGCCACCGAAAAACGATTGCTAGCCGATGTGCCTGTCGGTACTTTTTTATCGGGCGGTTTAGACTCTTCTATCATTGCTTCCTTTTTAAAAGACAAACCTGTCATTATGCATTATTGTGCAAGTAAAGAGGCTAAAGATTTGATTAAAGAAGGCACCACTTCCGATTTTCGTTATGCTCAACAATTGGCAACGGATTGGAACTTAAACATGACCGAAATCCCCATAGGGAGCGACAACACCAATTTGGAGCAAATTAGAAACACCATTAAATATGGAGATGACCTGATTGCTGATGGCTCTCAAATTCCATCTTTTTTAATTACCCAACAAGCCGCCAAAAATTCAAAAGTAATTTTAAGTGGAATGGGTGCTGATGAATTGTTTTTGGGCTATGCTGGTCATCAAATGACGTTGATTGATAATTGGATTGGCAAAATGCCTTTTTCAAAATCAATAGCAAAAGCATTTTATTCGCTCGACCAAGGAAACGGAAAATTTAAAGCGTTTAGAAGATATTTACACAAGTTGGGCAAGTATTACGAATACCCGAATTACAAATACGGTCTGTACACCATTGTGGGCGATTTTGAAAATTCATTGGCTGTTTTTAATGGAAAAACCGAAAACACAACACAGTTTTTGAGTAATTATTTCCCTAAAGATGCGAATCCATTCGATTGTTTTAATACCTTTGAATACGATAATTTTTTGCAAAAAAATGTGGCTTATTTAGATAGAATGACAATGGCAAATGGAGTGGAAGGTAGGGTGCCCTTTTTAGATTATCGTATTATTGAATTTGCACATGCTATTCCAACCAACTTTAAAATTAGTAATCTAGGCAAAACCAAAGTAATATTAAAAGATGCGTTTAAAAACGACTTACCCAATTATGTAACCAACCGAAGAAAAGCTGGTTTTGGAATGCCGCTGCGAAGCATTTTTAGTTCAGAACAAAAAATTAATGACTTGCTCGATAGAGAGTTGTTGAACAGTATTGATGGGTTTTCGATGGAACATATCGAAAAAAATATTCAAAATCATTTATCTGGAAGAGAAGATAATTCAGCATTGATTTATGCGTTGATTTCTTTTCAGGAATGGTACAAGATGTATATCGTTTAAGACCGTCATTGCGAGGCACGAAGCAATCTCATCAATAAGATTGCTTCATTCTCTCGAAAGCTTTCGGGACTCATTTGCAATAACGAAACACCTACAACTAACTTATTTTTTTACCTTTGCAGGATTAGGATTTTTAAGACACATGGAACAACTTACACAAAATTTAAAAGACGGACACATGCAATTGTTGGAAGTTCCGTTTCCTGCTTTAGGAAAAGGACAAATAATGGTGCGAAATCATTTTTCGGTAATTAGTGCAGGTACAGAAGGAAAAACAGTGAAAGATGCTCGTTTGGGTTATATTGGCAAAGCTAAATCACGACAAGAAGAAGTAAAAAAAGTAATTGCTGCTGCTAAAACACATGGAGTAATGAAAACCTACAACATGGTGATGAATAAACTGGAAACACCAAACCCGATGGGTTACAGTTGTGCAGGAGAAGTTATTGAAGTGGCTGAAGATATTAAGCACCTTAAAGTGGGTGATTTTGTTGCTTGTGGCGGAATGACGGCAAATCATGCCGAGATTGTTGTTGTACCTAAAAATTTGTGCGTAAAAATAAATCATCCTGAAATCATTAAAAGTGCAGCGTTTACAACTGTTGGTGCTATTGCTATGCAAGGCGTTCGTCAGGCAGAATTGAGTTTAGGCGAGAGTTGTGTGGTT
>PHDR01000413.1 GCA_002841035.1 Bacteroidetes bacterium HGW-Bacteroidetes-12
ATTTGGGCTTTCAATTCGGTAGAAAAATCAAGAGCTTTTATTTCTATTAAATTTGCTCCAATAATAGGAAGAAGAACCATTAAAAATGAGAATTTTGCTACCTCTTCGCGTTTATTTCCTAACAACAAACCCGTAGCAATAGTAGAACCTGAGCGAGAAATGCCGGGAATAGTTGCTAAGGCTTGAGCAACTCCTATTATTATTGAATCTAAAAAACTAGGCTTTTTGTTTTTCAGTTTGGCATAATATGTCAAAGCAAGTAATAAAGCAGTTACCAACAACATAGTTCCAACTAAAAGTATATTACCTGAAAACAATAATTTTATTTCATCCTTAAACATAAATCCCAAAACAGCAACGGGAAGCATGGAAATTAATAGTTTGGCAATATATTTTGTATTGTCATTCCATTTAAAACTAAACAATGTCTTAGTAAGCTCTAAAATATCTTTTCTAAAAACAATAATTGTACTTAAAACAGTAGCACCATGAACAACTATTGTAAATGTTATATCTTCCTTAGTGTCAAGATTTAATAAAACCTTGCCTAATTCCAAATGACCACTGCTACTTACTGGCAGAAACTCCGTCAATCCTTGAATAATGCCTAAAATAAGGACTTCTAACCAAGTCATAAATTAATGTTTTTAAAATTGTTAAATTATTGTTTGTAACTACTCAGCCACTATATTAATAGAAGTCCCCTTAACTTTATAATAGCCACAGATTCTCAGATTTTAAACTACCAAAGGTAGTTTCTTTGTGAAAATTTATAAAAATTAATTAATTTTAATCTGTGAACTTAACGAAGTGATCTCACGAACACCTTGAAAATAAAAAATATTATGAGTAATCAGTGGCAAGTATTTATTTTTTAACATTTTATATTAGCTGAGTAGTTACTATTGGTTTATTATCCAATAAAAAATATGACATATCGCATATTACAAAGCTGGTGTTATCCCTTCAATCTTTTTATTTCTGTTATTTTTTTGGTCGGCTCATAATAGCAAAAATTTCTACTACATAACCTCCAAGAATAAGTATTGGAGCTAAGGTTATTCTTCTAAAACTAAACAAACTATCTCCGTCAAACACATTAGGATCGTTTGAACCTCCACCTATCATTAGTATAAATCCTAAACCTATTAATCCAAGGCCTGTTAGTAGCAAAATGTAATTCTTTTTTGAAAATAAAAACACAGGTTTGTCAGTGTCTTTTGATTTGATCTTATCTTTAATTGTTTTTGTCATTTGTTTATGTGTTTATATAATTAATTTCAAACGTTGTTAGAGCCTGTTCCGAACCTGTTCCGATTTGTCGGAATTTTTCGGAATTTTTCGGAATCTTGTCGACTCTGACAGGTTTTTTAATATAATTTATCTGAGTCAATGCGTAAATATTTTTTAACCGCTAAATAAGTAGAAATCCATGTTATTAAAATTCCTAAAATTATTACTAAAGCATATAATTGAATAAACATATCAATATCTTGTATTTCAGCCAATTCTGGAATTTGTTTTTGAAGTAGTATAATTGTTCCTATTAAAAGAATAATGGAAAAAATAGCACTAAATAATCCATTAATAATTCCTTTTTTTACGAATGGTTTACTAATAAAATTATGTTTAGCTCCCACAAGTTGCATTGTTCTGATTAAAAATCTTTTAGAATATATAGCAAGCCTAATAGTATTATTTATTAAACCAACACTAATAACCAATAATAATATACTAAAACCCAATATAAACAAACTCATTTTTCGCACATTCTTATTGACTAAATGCAATAAATCTTCCTGATAAAATACTTGTTTTACAA
>PHDR01000038.1 GCA_002841035.1 Bacteroidetes bacterium HGW-Bacteroidetes-12
TATTTAAATAGAGGACTGATTTTACTGATATTAAACAACAACGAACAAGCCTGTAAGGATTTAAGTAGTGCAGGAGAATTAGGAATTCCTTCGGTTTACCAGTTAATTAATAGGTATTGCAATTAGCATTTAATTTACTTTTCTACTTTTGCTTCCCAATATTAATATTTTCTTTTTTCTTTCCTTTTAAAGGAACAACTTCCTCACGATAAAGAATATCAATGGCATCTGTTAAATCTTTTTTCATTTCGGAATAAACTGTCCCATCAAAATAACCTCTAACATGTCCTTTTTTATCAACAAGAATTAATAATTGAGAATGAAGAAACCCTCCTTCAGCAATAGAATCTTTAGCAACATTAACAAAAAAACCACTAAATGCAATGTCGTAAATAGCATCTTTATCTCCTGTAACAAAATCCCAATTGGTTGTGTTTGCATGAACTTTTTTAGCATATTCTTTTAGAACGGGAACAGAATCTTGTTCTGGATTTACGGTAATGGATAAAAAGCGTAAATCTTTCCTATCTTCAAATTTATTTTGAATATAAACCATGTTTGTTGCCATTTTAGGACAAATGGTGGGGCAAGTAACAAAAAAGAAATCAGCTACATATACCTTTCCTAATAAATCATCACGAGTTACTTTTTTTCCATCTTGATTGGTAAATTCAAAATAAGGAATAGTGTGATATGTGGTATCATACTTCCCTTCTTCATTTAATATTGCGGTTTTATTTCCATAATATTGAAGTTTTGTGTAATTATGTTTTCCTGTGTATAAAAAAAGATAAAACAAAGAGGGCAAAAGCAAAATAGCCGATAAAATAATTATCTTTTTAAGGTTGGAAGATGTCATTTTTTAAATTTTGAATACTTTTTTAGAACTACCCTTTTAAATACGATTTTAAACCATGCAAACCACCTTCACGACCAAAGCCGCTTTCTTTAAATCCACCAAAAGGAGAAGTTGGGTCAAATTTATTGAAGGTGTTTCCCCAAATTACTCCTGCTTTTAGTTGAGAGGTTAAATTAAACAATTTTGAGCCTTTATCTGTCCAAACACCAGCAGACAAGCCATAAGGAGTATTGTTTGCTTTTTCTATCACTTCCGAAACAGTTCTAAATGTTTGAATGGCTAATACGGGACCAAAAATTTCTTCTTGCACAATGCGATTCGATTGCGAAACACCTGTAAATAAAGTAGGTTTACACCAATATCCATTTTTAGGAACACTACACGAAGGTTGATACATTTCTGCTCCTTCGGCTTTACCAATTTTAAGGTATTTGTTAATGGTGTTGAGTTGTTCTTTAGAGTTTATTGCTCCAATATCGGTATTTTTATCTAATGGATTTCCAATAACGAGGGCGTCCATTCTATCTTTTAGTTTTCGCAACACTACATCATAAACCGATTCTTGCACAAACAACCGAGAGCCTGCACAACAAACGTGTCCTTGGTTAAAATAAATTCCATTGATAATTCCTTCAACCGCTTGGTCTAAGGCAGCATCTTCAAAAATAATGTTGGCAGCTTTTCCGCCCAATTCTAAGGTGGCTTTTTTGTGTGTGCCTGCAATGGCATTTTGTATGATTTTTCCAACACCTGTTGAGCCAGTAAAAGCAATTTTATCTACATCAGGATGGTTCACAATAGCTGCTCCTGTTGCTCCAGCTCCTGTAACAATATTTACAACACCATCGGGCAAACCAGCATCTTGAATTAATTCTGCCAATTTTAAGGCGGTTAATGAGGTGGTTTCGGCAGGTTTAAGTACAACCGTATTTCCTGTTGCTAATGCTGGAGCTATTTTCCAAGCCGCCATCAACAACGGAAAATTCCAAGGAATAATTTGCCCAGCAACACCCAACGGTTGCATTTTTTTGTTTGGGAAAGCATAATCCAATTTATCGGCCCAACCTGCATAATAAAAAAAGTGAGCTGCTGCTAAAGGAACGTCAATATCTCTCGATTCTCTAATTGCTTTTCCGCCATCAAGTGTTTCAATTACAGCAAATTCCCTAGCTCGTTCCTGAATTAATCGGGCAATTCGATAAATGTATTTAGCGCGTTCTTTGGCTGGCATTTTACTCCATACTTCGTTGTAGGCTTTTCGGGCAGCTTTCACGGCTTTGTCCACATCTTTTTCGTTGGCTTCGGCAATTAAGGCAAGTTTTTCTTCTGTTGCAGGGTTTATGCTGTCAAAATACTTTCCTGAAGTGGGTTTAACCCATTTACCATCAATAAATAATTCGTATTGTTTTTTTATTGAAATGTGGTCGGTGCTTTCTAACGAAGGAGCAAAATCCCACCCTTTATTTATGTTAATTTTTGTCATTTTTATCTATGTTATTATCCGCAAAGACACTAAGTTTCTATTTTTCACATTGTTTTCCCGCAGATTTCGGTAATTCCCGCAGATTTTTATTCTCACATTGTTATATTGCTATATTGATTTTTGTCATTTTTTTCTAATTTCATTGGTTTTTTACCGCAAAGACGCTAAGTTTTACATTGTTTTCCCGCAGATTTCGGTGATTACCGCAGATTTTTATTCTCACATTGTTATATTGCTATATTGATTTTTGTCATTTTTATCTAATTTCATTGGTTTCTTACCGCAAAAGACACTAAGTTTTTATTTTCCATATTGTTTTCCCGCAGATTTCGGTGATTACCGCAGATTTTTATTGTTACATTATTAATCCTCACATTTACACATTTACAAATTCTCACACCTTTGTTAATCCTTAGAAAAATAATCTTTTGATTGATAAATGCCTGTTTCTTGTTTCATTATTTGCATTAATACATCGTTGGCAAGGCTACTGGCCCCAAATCGAAACCATTTCTTATCTAACCAATCGGCTCCTAATGTTTCTTTAACCAACAACAGATATTGCAAGGCTAATTTTGCGTTTGAAATTCCTCCAGCAGGCTTCATACCTATTTGTATGCCTGTTTTGTAATAATAATCTTTTATCGCTTCGAGCATTACTAACGTAACGGGCAAGGTTGCAGCCGGGCTAATTTTTCCTGTTGATGTTTTTATAAAATCTGCTCCAGCGTACATAGCAATATCACTTGCTCTTCTAACCTTATCAAAACTACCTAATTCGCCTGTTTCTAAAATTACTTTTAACCTGGATTTGCCACACGCTTCTTTTATTGCAGCAATTTCATCAAAAACAAAGTTATAATCTCCTTCATGGAATTTGCCTCTGCTAATTACCATATCTACCTCTTCTGCACCATTATCCACTGCCATTTTTGTATCCAACAATTTTATTTCTAAGCTCGATTGTCCGCTCGGAAAAGCAGTAGCCACAGAAGCAACATTAATTCCAGAGCCTTTTAAAGCAGTTTTTGCCGTTTTCACAAAGTTTGGATACACGCAAACTGCGGCAACTGTTGGCAAATTGGGTTGTGCATCGTGCAAGTGCATGGCTTTGTTGCACAATTGCATTACTTTTTTATCGGTATCAGCACCTTCTAATGTGGTGAGGTCTATCATGCTCAACGCCATTTTAAGCCCGTGCATTTTAGCTTCTTTTTTTAGACTTCTTGATGTAATTCTATCTATTCTATCTAAAATTCCTACCTGATCTACAGCAACGGAAGCGTTAAATTCTATTTTTGATTTTGTTGTAAGCATAGTTGATATATTGAACACCAAAAATAAGAAAACCTTTTAAGATTTTTTTGTATTTTATAAAAAGCTATTTTTGTGCTTAAAATGAAACATCAACAAAACAAAAACATATTTCCAATTTTTGATAAAATTGCTGGAAGAGCAGAAAAAGAGCAGTTTTTAAATCAAAAATCTAAAGTAATTTGGATGACTGGACTTTCTGGTTCTGGAAAAACTACCATAGCCATTGAATTGGAAAAAGAACTACTGAAAAGAGGTTTTTTTACGCAAGTGTTAGATGGAGATAATGTGCGAGCGGGAATTAATAACAATTTAGGATTTTCGGAAGAAGACAGAACGGAAAACATTAGAAGAATTGCTGAGGTTGCTAAGTTGTTTTTAAATGGTGGAATTATTACTATTAATTGTTTTGTTAGTCCAACCAACGCTATTCGTGAAAATGCTAAAAAAATTATTGGAGCAACTGATTTTATTGAAGTTTTTATTGATACTCCCATTGAAATTTGCGAAAAACGTGATGTAAAAGGTTTGTATAAAAAAGCTCGTGCAGGAGAAATTAAAGATTTTACAGGTATTAATGCTCCTTTTGAAGCTCCAACCAACGCAACTCTTGTTGTTGAAACAAAAAACAAAACCATAACTCAAAGCGTGGACGATTTACTTGTGGCTATTTTACCTTTAATTACCTATAAAAAATGATGAAAATTATTTCTTTATGGCTTTTCATTTTCACAATGTATTTTTCTGCTCAAGCCAATGTTTATTTTGTTAACGATACGTTGCTTGTTGAAAACTTATCGCTTTCTGTATCCCAAGAAATGGAGCGTATTATTGTTGTTGAAACCCAAAAGGAAGTAAAGTTTAAACGAGGAAAAGCAATCGCACTAACCATTTTAACTGGCTTTTTAGGAGGTCATCGCATTTATTTAGGTACGCACCAACGAACACCTATTATTTATTCGGTAACTTTTGGAGGTTTTGGAATTTTGCCCTTGATTGATTTAGTACATCTTATTTTCATAAAAGACATTTCGATTTATGAAAATAATACACAAATAATGATGTGGAGGAAGGAATGAGTATAAAAGTACTTAGAAGTGCCTTGAATACTTAAAGTTTGTGAAGCGTAAGTTACTAATTCCTAAATACTAACTACTAATACCTATTTTGAACTGGCAACCAACCATAAACGGATTTAACTCCTACCTTCAACTTGAAAAGTCGTTGGCAAAAAACTCTGTGGAAGCTTACTTGAGTGATGTGGAACGATTTGTATCTTTTTTAGATTATCATAAAATCAG
This sequence comes from Bacteroidetes bacterium HGW-Bacteroidetes-12, assembly GCA_002841035.1. Lineage (GTDB taxonomy): Bacteria > Bacteroidota > Bacteroidia > Flavobacteriales_E > Vicingaceae > BRH-c54. Next base: position 4,958 of record PHDR01000038.1, read on the forward strand.
TGTTTCGCCCGAAAAAGTAACGCAACAGCAAATTGAACAATTTTTAGAGTGGATAAGTGTGTTGGGAATGAGTGCTAGAAGTCAATCTCGTATTTTATCAGGATTAAAAGCTTTTTATCATTATTTGCTCATGGAAGACGTGATAACAGTTTCGCCAATCGCATTAATTGATGCTCCAAAAATTGGAAGAAAACTCCCAGAAGTTTTAAATATTCAAGAAATTGATGCTATAATAAATGCAATAGATTTAAGTACACCTGAAGGATTAAGAAACAAAGCCATTTTAGAAACGCTTTATAGTTGTGGTTTGCGTGTTTCGGAGTTAATTAATTTACAACTCTCGTTTTTAATGTTTGATGATGGTTTTATTCGGATTATTGGCAAAGGCAACAAAGAACGTATTGTTCCTATTGGCGATGCTGCTATGAAACACATTAAAATTTATATAGGACATGTTAGAAACCATTTTCCAACCATAGCCAAAGGAAGTGAAGACATTTTGTTTTTAAACCGAAGAGGAAAAAAACTAACCCGAGTAATGATTTTTACTATCATAAAAAAATTAGCTGAAAAAGCAGGAATTAATAAAAATGTAAGTCCGCACACCTTCCGACATTCTTTTGCTACGCACTTGGTGGAAGGCGGAGCAGATTTACGTGCAGTGCAAGAAATGTTAGGACACGAATCCATTACCACCACCGAAATTTATACGCATTTAGATCGGTCTTATCTCAAACAAGCAATTATGGATTTTCATCCGAGGGGGAAATTGTAATTACAAAGTATAAAAGTATATATTAAAAAACAAAAAAACCTCAGATTTCTCTGAGGTTTCTAGTAGCGGGGGCCCGACTCGAACGGACGACCTCCGGGTTATGAGCCCGACGAGCTACCAACTGCTCTACCCCGCAATATATCTTAAAAATGTTTTTCCTTCTTTCGGACTGCAAACTTACGATTTTTTGTATAGAATCCTACTAACTTTCTGTGAAAACTTTTCTTGTAACTGGGTTTTTGTTCTAAACTCTTATCTAAACAATTTAAAATCAATATAATCAACACAATAATGAATAAATTAACGATTAACAATTTTTACATTTTATGTCAGCTAAAAAATAGTACTTTTGGTTTTTTGTTTTAAAACTAAATTGATTATTCCATGCTAACCCTAGTCAATAAAGAAATAAAAAGTTTTTTAGGCTCTTTGGTTGGCTATATTGTGATTGCAGTTTTCCTAACTACCATTGGCTTGTTTATGTGGGTTTTTCCTGGCGATACCAATGTGTTGGATGGAGGATTCTCCACCATAGGTTCTTTATTTTATATCGCTCCTTGGGTATTTATGTTTTTAATTCCTGCCATTACCATGCGATTACTTTCAGAAGAAAGTCGAACAGGAACAATAGAGTTGTTGCTTACAAAACCCATCACTGATTTTCAAATTGTTTTTGCTAAATATTTAGCAGGATTTTCACTGGTTTTTTTCTCATTACTTCCCACGTTGGTTTATTATTATTCGGTTTATAATTTAGGAAATCCTGTTGGAAATATTGATTCTGGTGGCACCTGGGGTTCGTATTTTGGATTGTTGTTTTTGGGAAGTGTGTTTGTTGCTATAGGGTTATTTGCAAGCTCCATCACCAACAATCAAATCATCTCATTCATTGTGGGAGTGTTTCTTTGTTTTTTTGCTTATGCAGGGTTTGACTCACTAAGTGCGATGGAATTGTTTGGTTCTGTAGATGCTTTTTTATTAAAACTTGGAATTAATGAACATTATCGTTCCATGAGTAGAGGTGTAATTGACACAAGAGATGTAATCTATTTTCTAAGTGTTATTTTCTTGTTTTTATTATTAACTAAAACCGTATTGGGAAGTAGAAAATGGTAAAAAATCACTCCAATAGAAACAAAGATTTAACAACACTATTCATAGGTTTGTTACTGCTTATTTTGCTAAATTTTATTGCTTCATTTGCTTTTGAACGGTTCGATTTAACCACAGAAAAAAGATATTCTCTAGCTAAAGCGAGTAAAGACTTAGCACGTAATTTAGATGATATTGTTTATGTGAAAGTATATTTGGAAGGTGATTTTCCTGCATCTTATAAAAAATTACGTGACGAAACACAAGAAATGTTGGATGAGTTTAGGGCTTATGCAAACGATAACTTAGATTATGAGTTTATAAATCCAGCCGAAAGTGGCGATGAAAAAATTACCAATGAAATTTACCAACAGCTTTTTAAACAAGGTTTGCGACCAACAGATTTATCAGAAAAAACTACAGATGGCTATTCTAATAAACTAATATGGCCAGGAGCAATTTTCTTTTACAAAGGAAAAGAAATTCCTGTCCAATTATTGAAAAGTACAATTGGAGGAAGTGCTGAAACTATGGTAAACAATTCCATTGAAGGGTTGGAATATGAAATCGCCAATGCCATTTATAATTTAACTACAGAAGAGAAACCTAAAATTGCTTTTATTGAAGGACATGGAGAATTGAATAAACACGAAGTTGCCTCTATAAGCACTTTGTTAGCAGAGTTTTACACTATAGACCGATTGGCATTGAATGAGGAGTTGCACAGCCTTACCGAACGAACAATAATAGATACAACAAAATCTTTTGTAGTAAAACCAAAATATAACGCCATTGTTATTGCAAAACCATCAGAGCGGTTTTCGGAGAAAGATAAATTTATTATTGACCAATACATTATGTATGGAGGAAAAGTAATTTGGTTAATAGACCCTGTTTTTGCAAGTATGGATAGCCTTCAAAACAGTGATGTAACAATGGCTATTCCCTTAGATTTGAATTTAGACGACCAACTTTTTACTTATGGAGTTCGAATAAATACAAACTTAATACAGGATTTGCAATCAGCACCAGTGCCTGTTGTTACAGGAAACATTGGGAATCAACCAAAAACAGAATTATTTCCTTGGTACTTTTTTCCGCTCTTAACCCCAGCAAATTCGCATCCCATTGTTAATAATTTGAATATGGTAAAAGGCGAATTTACAAGCACAATAGACACCATAAATAAGAAAGACATTCATAAAACAGGATTACTAAAATCATCTCAATATACCAAAATTTCAAGTGCCCCAACACGAGTTAGCTTGAGTATATTACGATATGAACCCGATCAAAAGCAGTTTAATAAAGGACATCAAATTGCAGCTGTGTTGTTGGAAGGTACATTTGAATCGGTTTTTAAAAACAGAGTGCCTCCACAAATATCAGCTTCCAACGAAATTGCTTTTAAAGAAAAATCTGTTTTGAATAGTATGGTGGTAATTGCTGATGGCGATATTGCTAAAAATGCTGTAAACAAAAAAACAAATGAATTTATGGCGTTGGGAATAGATAGATACACCAAACAACAATATGGAAATGCAGATTTTTTATTGAATGTTGTCAACTATTTATGTGACGAAAATGGTTTGATGAGTGTGCGAGCAAAAAAATTTAAAATTAGAATGTTAGACCAAACCGTTGTAAAAGCAGAAAAATTCAAGTGGCAACTCATCAATACCGTTTTGCCTGTGGGGTTAATTATTGTTTTTGGGTTTGCTCATTATTTAGATAGAAAGAAAAAATATACGAAGATGTAAATGTGAGAATGCGGAGATGTGTGGATGTGAAAATTAAAATCTCTTTGTTCTCTGTGTCTCCCGAAAAGTCGGGACAAGTTCTGTGGTAGAAAAAAATATGAAAATGTGTAATAATTTATAACCTGCAATCTGTAATAAAACTAAATTCATGAAAAACAACAAATTAGTACTACTTATTTTATTGTTGGCTGTTTTAGTAGCTGCTTATTTCTACTTTGACCAAAGTTCAACTACATTAATCCATGTGAAAGGAGGCAAATTCGATTTTGCAATTAAAGATACCAATTCCATTGACAAAGTGTTTATTGCTGATGCTCAAGGAGAAAATATTACACTAGTGAAAGGAAAAAATGGGTGGTTAGTGAATGGAAAATACAATGCTCGCCCCGACAATATTCGGTTATTAATGAAAACATTTAGCCGAATTGCTGTGAAATCTCCAGTTCCAAAAGCTTCTTTTGAAACAGTAGTTAAAAAAATAGCAACAGGAGCCACAAAAGTTGAGATATATCAAGGAGCTGAAAAACCTTCAAAAATATATTATCTAGGTGGTTCAACTATGGATCAAACAGGAACATATATGTTACTAGAAACAGAAGGAGTAAAATCAACAGTTCCATACATCATGCACATTCCTGGTTTTAGGGGGTTTTTAACATCACGTTTTTTTACTAACAATGATGAATGGAGAGATCCCGTTATTTTCAAATATGCGGCAAAGGATATTAATAAATTGGAAGTAACCTATTTTGAAGATGAAAAGCAATCTTTTTTTATTGAAAGAAACGATACTGAAATAGAATTGTTGGATGGTTCTAGAAAAAAAATAAGTGGATTTCCTAAAGAACGATTAGAAGAATACCTCAGTCGTTATGAAAAAATCTATTACGAAATGATAGACATCGAATCTACAAAAGAAAAAATAGACTCTATCATTGCTTCAACACCCTTTTTTAAAATTAAACTAGAAGATGTTTATGGAAGCACTAAGGAAATTGTGGCTTATCACATGCCAAATTTCAGAACAACTTTAAATCCAGTTGATGGAACTCTTTTTGAATATGATGTAGATAGAATGTATGGATATGTAAACAAGGAGTTATTTGTATATATTCAATTTGCTACCTTTGATGAAATTACTATTAAGAAAGACGATTTTCTGATTCCTTAATAGCTAAGTATAAATTCTTTTCACGCAAAGAAAAAAACACGCAAAGCACGCAAAAATTTTTCTTTGGGAACCCTTTACGAACCTTTGTGAGAAAAATTAAATTAGTATGACAGAAAACGAATTATCATACAAAATAATAGGTTGTGCCATCGAACTACATAAAAATTTAGGTGCTGGTTTGTTAGAGTCTGCTTACGAAGCTGCATTTACTCATGATTTAAGGCAATTAGGATTAGAAGTTAAAACTCAGGTCGCAATGCCTATGATTTACAAAGAAATAAAACACGATGTAGGTTATCGATTAGATTTAGTTGTAGAAAACAAAGTAATAATAGAATTAAAATCTGTTGAAACACTTGCTCCTGTTCATTTTTCACAAACATTAACTTATTTAAAATTATCAAAAATGAAATTGGCATTATTAATTAACTTTAACACTAAATTCTTAAAAGAAGGAATACATCGAATTGTAAACAATTTATAATGTTTGCTCAAAAACACGTAAAAAACTTTGCGTTCCTTTGCGAAAAACCTTTGTGAGCTTTGCGTGAAAAAAATTTAACTATGTCCCTCCAACTTTCTGTTGTTATAATTACCTATAATGAACAACGAAACATTGCCCGTTGTTTGGATTCTGTTCTTCCTGTTGCTGATGAAATTGTTGTAGTTGATTCTTTTTCAACAGATGATACCGAAAAAATTTGTAGTAAATACAATGTAAAGTTTTTACAACATCCATTTGAAGGACATATAGAGCAAAAAAACTATGCACTTGCTCAAGCTCAATTTGATTATGTACTTTCTTTAGACGCAGATGAAGCTCTTTCTGAAACTCTTTCACAAGAAATAAAAAACATCAAAACGCACTGTGAGAAAGATGCTTATAGTTTTAATCGGCTTACAAATTTTTGTGGTCAATGGATAAAGCATTGTGGTTGGTATCCCGATAAAAAAACACGTCTTTGGAACAAAAATAAAGGAAAATGGGGAGGAGTAAATCCTCATGACAAAGTAATGATGCAACAAAATGCATCCACTCAACACATCAATGCAGATATTCTACATTATTCTTTTAACTCTATAGATGAGCATTTAAAACAAATCGCTTATTTTACAGATATAAGCTCAAAGGCTGCTTTTGAAAAAGGAAAAAGAAGTACTAATTTTAAAATTGCATATAAAACAGGATTTAAATTTCTAAGAGATTACATATTAAAACTTGGTTTTTTGGATGGAAAATACGGTTTTATTATATGCAAAAACTCGGCTTATGCTAAGTTTTTAAAATACAGTAAACTTAAAAAATTACACCAAAACAATTTTTGAATTGAAAGAAACGCCACACAAAAATATTTGTTTTTTTAATACTACCCCTTTTTGGGGAGGAGGAGAAAAATGGCACCTCGAAGCAGCTTTGATGTCAAATGAAAAAGGATTGAATACATTCTTTGTTGCCAATAAAAACAGTGTAATAGGCGAAAAATTAGCGACAACATCCATACATCCTTTTTTTATTAAAACCACCCGATTTAGTTTTTTGAATCCACTTAAAATAAGTAAACTGATTACTTTTTTTAAAGCAAATGAAATAGAAACGGTTATTTTTAATAGTCCGAATGACTTGAAATTAGGGGGCATTGCAGCTTATTTTGCTAAAATTCCTACAGTTGTTTATCGGAGAGGAATTGCTGTGAAAATAAAAAATAGTTTTTTGAATAAATGGCTTTTTACAAAGGTAATTACCCATTTCATTTTTAATTCAGAAGCAACAAAAAAATTGGTGTTGGAAAATTTTAATACAATTTTAAACACTAAAAAAACAGCTATAATTTATAACGCTATTGAGTTTCCAAAAAACACCAACAACATTGAGCATGTGCCAAATACAGTTTTTACTATAGGAAATGCAGGAAGATTGGTAGAACAAAAAGGACAGTATTTTTTGCTTGATATTGCTCAATTCTTAAAAAACAAAAATGTAGCGTTTAAAATTTTAATTGCAGGAGAAGGACCTCTGTTTGGGGAGCTTCAAGAAAAAATTCAAAAAAATGGGTTGGCTGAGCAAATCAAATTGTTGGGATTTGTTTCTGACATACATTCTTTTATGCAGCAGATAGATGTTTTTGTATCAACTGCAAAATGGGAAGGCTTTGGTTTTGTGCTTGCAGAAGCAATGACCTTTAAAAAACCAACACTAGCTTTTGATGTTAGTAGTAATCCAGAATTAATTAGTAATGAAAAAACAGGCTTTCTAATTCCTGCGTTTAATACGGAGGTTTTTGCAGAAAAATTGATTGCATTGAACAATAACAGGGAAAAGTTGAAGCAAATGGGTAATGAAGGATATCTATTTGCACAAGAAAATTTTGCAAAAGAAAAACAGTTTGAAAAGTTGATGGAGTTTATTCCTTAAAAATTAGCTACTAAACTATTTTAAAGACCCTCTACTTTGTGCTTCTTTGTTGTATTTTCCTTGTTTGTTAAGCCAAAAGAATAGGCCAACAAATCCTAAAACAATAAAAATTACGTTGGGATTGATGAATAATTCACCTAAAAACCGAAGCCAACCGAAGATTGTGTAAAAGAAATCGCCTAACCAGTAAATAAAATCTGTCATAATGTTAAATTTGATGTACAAATGTAAAATATATCTTTTAATAAAAACAACAAAATTCACTTAATTTTACAAATCTGTGCTAACTATATTCAAATCCAACCAACCGTTTATTAAAATTCTGGTATTTCTAGTAGCAGTTTTGTTGTGTATCCCACTCTTTTTCAGCGATATTTCTCTGAATTCCTCTGTCTATTTTCGTTTTACACCAATTTTTGAGCAAATTAATACCATTAAATGGTTGGGGTTTTTGTTGTGGATAATTGTTGTTGTTGGAGAAGGGCTTTATTTGAATTATTTAGCGA
>PHDR01000414.1 GCA_002841035.1 Bacteroidetes bacterium HGW-Bacteroidetes-12
GCCCCATATGGATTATCCTTATGGGGCTTTTTATAAATTCTTTTTAATCTATCTTTTTGCTACAGATCCAGATAACCTCAGCACCATAGTTGATCTTACTGGATCATTTGTAATAACAGTTATAGTTTTACTCTGACGCCCAGTAAATCCTGCAGTTCTAAACGATGCCGAAAGTGAGGATTGTTCCCCTGGTTTAATAACTGAGAGTTTTGGTGCAGCAGTTGTACATCCACAACTTGCTTTGATCTTTCTGATAATCAAATCACTTTTGCCAGTGTTTGTAAATACAAACTCATGCTCAATTACATCACCCTCGTTTACATTACCAAAATCTTTTTGAATATCAACAAAGCTAATCTGTGGTGCATTGGCCAACTCTTTTTCTGAAAGCGAAGAAAAATCTTCTTCAATATTTGCGCTTATGCTTATCGTGTTGCCGTTAAGATTTTCATCATTAATTTTCAGTCTAATCCTGTTTAAAACAAATCCCCAATCGTTTACTTTATTCGCATCAAATGAGAAAACAATGTTACCCTTTTCATTAGGCTCAAGTTTTTCAGGCTTTTGTAAAATTGTGATATGCTTTGGGACCATCTCTAGGGTAATACTAAGTGGACTGCTTCCAAAGTTGTATACTTTTAGAGTATCAGTCTTTGTTTGATCAACAAGCACGTTTCCCAAAGATATGTGTGAATTCGAAACTCCAAGTTCGCCAATTTTTCTACGGTATATTTCTTCAATGGTTTTTTCCCTTGGCATAACTTGTCCTCTTAGGGTGAGTACATCCCCTGATAAAGTTGCATTTGAGTATACCGTAATACTTTGATTGATAGGTCCAGGACGTCCTTTGGGATTATAACTTGTTTTAATGTATCCTTTTACCCCAGGGAGCAATGGCTCTTTAGGCCATTCAGAGACAGTACATCCACACGAAGATGCAACTCGAGTAATTATTAATGGAGCATTCCCTATGTTAGTGAATTCAAAGGTGTGTGAAACAACCCCGGCCTCTTCTTTAATTATTCCAAAATTATGAATGGTGGAAGTGAATTGTATTTGCGTTGTTTTTTCTTGTGCCATTATGCCAAAACTAAAAAGCAGTATTATGGCAAGGTTTAATATTGAATGTTTCATATGCTAAAGATTTATTAATTTGATTGGTGCCCATCGCTCAAGGGCAATTATTTGCATTCAAAGTAAAAGTATTATTGGTCAAATCATTTAAGAATTCAAAGTTAGTAAGTTTTAAATTGAAAAAACATATAATCAATGTGATGAATTTTACAAATTCCATTCCACAGCATTGTTAATTAACAATAGTAAAGGTTTTTTATGCTTAAATGGATTTTTAGCTACCTTTGCTTATAACAAATTATATCCATGAGTGTTTCAGCATTAATCATTTTAATTTTAGTTGGACTTTTAGCCGGATTTACTGGGGGTGCCCTAGGTCTTGGTGGTGGAATAATTATTGTCCCAGCACTTGTTTTTATTTTGGGTTTTACCCAACATCAGGCTCAAGGTACAAGTTTAGCAGTTATTGTTTTTCCTGTTGCTATGCTTGGTGCATACAATTATTACAAAGCGGGTTTTGTAAATGTAAAGTTTGTTGTTGTGCTGGCTTTAGCATTCTTAATTGGCAGCTATCTGGGTTCACTTATGTCAATTAATTTACCTGAGAAGATTCTTAAAAAGGTTTTTGGATTTGCTATCCTAATTCTTTCTCTTAAAATGATTATCGAAAAATAGAGTTTTCAATGCTTGAGGAAATCAAAGAAAGGTCAAAGAGTATTAATCAGCATGTAGTTTCGCTTAGGCGAGA